>CAZPRW010000039.1:0-5259 GCA_964589405.1 uncultured Opitutales bacterium
TATTCAACACGAAGATTAAAAAACATACAAAATCAACAATTGCATCAGTCTGAGATTTTTTCTTGGATTGATGTTGTTTTTTATAAGACACTCTTAGTCAATATGAACAACTGTTGTTCGTAACAACTAAAAAACATAACAACGACCAAGCAGCAGAATCAGGCAACCAGCGACAATAATTTTAATATCCGTTGATCAATATATACAAGCCATAAACATATATAAAAAAATCATACAGGCAGACATTTACCAACACTGCAAACCTTCAGCAACAATTGCAACATTTCACATCCCTCTCTTCTTAAAAAAACAAAAGATTGACGCACAACTCACAATAGTCGTGCGTCAATCTTTGATTCAAAAACACAACAGCAAACTATTCCAATGTGTCTAGTAATGCTTTTAATTCTCTATGTTTTTTCTGATTTTCCGATAACAATTTTCGAGCACCGTCAACAACAGCAGCTGGAGCATGTGATACAAAACTTTCATTCTCCAATTTTGATTGATTCAATCGAATCAAACCTTCAAGCCGTTGCAATTCCGACATAAGTTTTTGTTTGTCATGCGCCTGTTCAGATTGTTTTGATGACAAAAACAACATTCCCAATGACGACTGTTCTGATGGTAGTTGACAAATTTCGTCAACACACCTTATTTTAACACCTGTCAACTCCTTAAAAGAATCAGAATATTGTTTTACCATCTGGTTAGTATCTTCATTTTGAGAGTAAAATAATATAGCATCAACAAAATCTATCTTTTTGACTGATGATAGTAATCTACGTGCAGCATTTACAAGATCTCTCAATTGTTCAACAATATCAGTCGATGATGTATTCAAATTCAATCCCGACAACAATACATCAAGATCATCTCTTGTTTCGCAATAAACATTTTGAAAACGAACTTTGCTATCATCATTATCTCCTGCATGCCATAAAACATCTGTGATAAATGGAATAAATGGGTTCAACAACAATAACAACTGTCGCATAATGAAATCATGGATCGCTATCGCTGTTTTATCATTATTTCTCATACGAGATTTCGTACACTCCAAATACCAATTACAATATTCCGTCCAGAAAAAATGACTGATCTTATTAACAACAGCAGCAACATCAAAACATTGCATCCTATCATCTACCTCACTGACTAATTCTTTCAGACGCAATAAAATAGAATGATCATCTATGTTCATTTCCTTCGCAGAAATATTATTAACAATATCTTTTACATCTCTGCAGGAATATGCCTCACACGAACGATGCATCCGCACAAACCTAAATGCATTCCATAATTTTGTACAAAAATTTCTGCCTAATAACAAATTATCTTCATTAAATATTAAATCCTGACCATTTGGAGCGCATAACAACATTCCCCATCTGACACTATCAGCACCGTATTTTTCAATCAAATCTATTGGATCAGGAGAATTTCCCAAACTTTTCGACATCTTCCTGCCTAATTTATCACGTATGATACCAGTAAAATAAACATTTTTGAATGGAATTCGTTGTATTATATCTTCATCCGATAAAGATGGTTTTTCATCACCACCAAATTCTAGGCTCGCCATGATCATACGTGCTACCCAGAAGAATATTATATCTGGGCCTGTTACCAAAACATCTGTCGGATAAAAATATGACATTCCAAGCTCTGCCATCTTCTCACTATCCGGCCATCCAAAAACAGCTAATGGCCATAACCATGATGACGCCCATGTATCTAATACATCATCATCTTGTTCCCAATTTTCAATATCATCTGGTGCATCTACACCGACATACCAATTTTTAGAATCAGAACGATCACATCCTTTTTTATACCATACAGGAATTCTATGTCCCCACCACAATTGACGACTAATACACCAATCCTGAATATTGTCTAACCAGTGCAAATACGTCTTTCCCCACCGAGATGGAAACAATTTTATAAATCCTTCACGAACAGCACGTTTGGCCTCTTCAATTTTCGGATATCGCAAAAACCACTGTTCTGACACTCTTGGTTCTATAGGAACATTTCCGCGTTCAGAATATCCAACATTATTTTCATAATCTTCTATCTTGATAAGTACCCCTGCTTCTTCCAATATTTTTGCAGCTTTATCACGTGCATCGAACCTATCAAGACCATTAAACTCATCACCAGCTAATTTATTTAGTGTTCCATCTGGGTTTAAAACATCAATAAACTCTAAATTATGCCGCTGACCAACTTCAAAATCTACTTTATCATGTGCAGGAGTGATTTTTAATGCCCCTGTCCCAAATTCTGGATCAACTGCAAAATCAGATATGATGATGATTGGTCCTCTGTTCAATGGACATTTACAATGTAATCCAATAAATGATTTAAATCGTTCGTCATCAGGATGTACTGCTATTGCAACATCTCCCATGATCGTTTCTGGACGTGTAGTAGATACTTCAATAAACTGGCCTGGCCGCTCAACAATTTCATATTTTATATAATATAATTTGCTCTTTTGTGGCACCATGATGACCTCTTCATCACTAATTGCTGTCTGAGACAACGGGCACCAATTTACCATACGTTTCCCACGATAAATATATCCTCTGCGATACAATTCAACAAATACAGTCAGTACAGCACGACTATAGTCATCATCCAATGTATGAACAGTATGCTTAAAATCGCACGATACTCCCAATTTTTTCAATTGAGACAATATTATACCTCCATGTTTATCACGCCATTGTTTAGCATGTTCCAAAAATTTTTCACGACCAATTAGTCGCCAATCTATACCATCCTTCGCAAGCTCTTTTTCTACTTTCACTTGCATAGAAATACCAGCATGATCCGTGCCTACTACCCATGTAGCATTTTTATTTTGATGGCGTGCACGACGGACAAAAACATCTTGCAATGTTTGATTAAGAAGATGCCCCATGTGCAAAACTCCAGTAACATTTGGTGGCGGCATAAGAATAGAAAATGGAACCTTACTGTCATCTATCACACGGTCAAAATCACCAAACAAAAGCCAATTTTGATATTGTCTATCTTCAATATTTTTCGGTGAATATGACTTTCCAATATCATTCATATCGATGAACAAAAGTGTTTTGAATGGAATGTCGAGATTAAGGAATTTTATATAAATTTTTATAGAATTTAGATGCAATTCAATCGTGATTGCATTTCTTAAAAAACTTTTTAAATACTGCTTAATTTATGTACCAATTAACTTTTAGCGAACAAAGTATGTCAGAATTGGAGAAACTCGATCGAGATGACCAACTGTCGTTCGTAAGTAAAATAAGTGAAGCATCAAATCGTGCATTTTCTGACAACGACAACACCATTCCAAAGTTTCAACGCGATGGGAAACTATTTTATCGCATAAAAGTCGATACTTCTCGCATCTATATTGAAAAAACAGGGCAAGAGTCAATATTGTGTCATTATATATTGCCGCAACATACATTGTCTGATTTTCTCTTTCGGTCAAAATTTCCTGTCAGCGAAGAACAGATGCTTGAGCAACATTCATCATTTTGGAAATACCTAGAATCATTGAAAAAATAATATCATGGCATCAGAGAGCAACATATTATCGAATGGCGATCTAGCATCATTATGTTTTCTACTGACTGCAATATTGTTTAATGTAAAACGATACATCCAAACTCCTCGAATGGCATTTTTCCATAAATGGGCGATGCGAGCAACTGGAGCATTATGTTTTTCGTTTCTTTACAATATATTATCCAACTCCACACGACCATTATGGATATTATTTACAACATGTATTCTGGTATTCTTTTTATTGGAATCGATCAAAATATGGCATCTAACTGGTCTATTAACAACCATGGAAATTCCATTATTTCCACGATTTCAACCATGTGATAATAAATTTGTATGGCCTATTGGAAAATTTTTCGACCAACAACGAACATCGATATTAAAAGAAGAATTTGAACAATCTACATTATTAAAGGTCGGGAATAGTGGTGCTGCATGCATGTTCTCACCAGTATTTTATAGCAAAGATTCGCGTGTACGATTACAAATAATGTTTGATGTTTTTTCAACAAAACGTCCATTTCTAAATTGCATACTAACATCATTTCTGGAATCAGGAGAAGCAATAATAACAACCAACATGCAAACACTATTTGTCAGTTTCTATCCTAAAACATGGCAAATAACACGTACATCAACAGCATCATTAAAAAAATTAATAGAATTGCATAAAAAACAAATTGCAAATAAAACGCTGACAGAATTTCAACAAGAAAATACGATAGATTCATTAAACACTGAACAGTTTAATATCGAGTCAGAAAATTGTCGTGATGGATTGTGTGAACGATCAAATAACTCATCGAACGCAATTATGACGTTCGCAGGACGATATCAATTATGGTGCGATATGTTGTCGTACTCATATCTTGGGACAACTATTAAGCACTAGCAATATCATATTCAAACGATAAGCGCTCTGTATTTCCCAATAACGTTTTTATTGAATCGTCGCTATTACAATCGGCACTAACATGCGCAAATACCACTTTTTTCCAGCGGCCATTTTTAGCATTCTTTACAAAATTAATGGCTACTTCATTTGGTAAGTGTCCATAACGGCTACGAATGCGTGCTTTAATATATGGCGGCCGTTTCCTATCCGCTGTCAACAAATCATTGTCGTAATTCGATTCGATTACCAATAAATCAGCATTTTTTACACAAGAAACAATATTCGATGGAATATACCCGAGATCTGTCATCCACGCTAAACTATTTATTCCACCATCTTTTTTTTCAATGGCAGAAAAAACATACCCTATCGGATCAACAGCATCATGTGGTATCGAAAATGACATCACATTCATCCCAGAAAACACCACATTATCTCCAGTATCAAATGTTCTCCAATTAATTCCAAACTCAAACTTCTGCTCTATAGCATCAGCAGTCAATTTATTTGCAAAAAACTGTATACTGTTATATTTCCTTAAACCACGCAAACCTTGTATATGATCAATATGTTCATGTGTGATAAATACAGCACGAATATCATTAAGATCAATATTACAAATGCTCAACATATCTTTTATCTTCTTGCACGAAAACCCAGCATCAATCAAAATCGCCTGTCCATTGACGACCATCAAGCCGCAATTTCCAGTACTTCCGCTACCCAACATATTGAACGATATAGCCACTATCTCGATACAAAACCTCTATTTTTCTTTAACAAGAAAAAAATCA
>CAZPRW010000039.1:5359-7072 GCA_964589405.1 uncultured Opitutales bacterium
ATATTATATTAATGTCCGACTAAATAACTTTATTTCATTATTTAATCGATAATTCTTCCATGAATTAATAAACTAACATCATATTTCCCAAAACTGATCACAAATGATAGAAACAATTGACAGAAGATATCATCTTAATATAAAATCAATGTGTGAAACTGAGCAGAAAACAATCTGTTTGTTCTGGACTGACATTATTGGAAGTAATGTCTGTCATTGCAATAATCGCAATATGCCTGGTATTATTTTCTGTAACGTATGATTACCGAGAAAATAATATTAAAAATAATTTAGTGAAGGCTGAATTAGCAATATTGAACTGTCATTTGGAAACATACAAACTGCAAACAAACGATTACCCTACAACCAATTCCGATAGCATTATCAACAATGCACATATTTTGTATCATACGTTGTCAGAAAAAATTGAAACATTCTTTCATGATCATAAGTGGACAATTAAAGATGATTGTTTGATCGACCCATGGGGCAGGCCATATGTATACAAATATAATAATGGTTCACGGGCATACCTTTTATTATCGACTGGACCAAATGGAACGATTGATATTGATAAATTAATTGATGATGTTTATAGCAGATGAAAAAAAATAATAATGGATTTTCGCTTATTGAAATTGTTGTTGTTGTAACAATATTGGCAATTATTGCAGCAGTTACAACAAATGGTGTTTCCATGCACAAGAAAGCTGCTCTTATAGCCAAAACCCGCATACAATTTTTACAATATGAATCAGCCATTAGATCATATTGCAGAGAATATGGCGACCTACCACTTTTTTTTGACCACGAAAATCTTATATCATTAAACAACCGCGAAACATGCTCAACTTTCATCAAAGTATTGTCTGGTAAAACTCCATTAAAAGAAAAATTATCACAATCTGATCAAGATGCTTTAAATCCAGAAAACAAAACCTTTCATGTTTTTCACGATGATGAATTTTTCATAAATGCTGACGGAACGATGATTACGAACAACTCGCAGATGGGTTTAACAACCCTAATATTTTCATCATTGTAGAAGATCCATTTGATGAAGATGCTATCATTTCAAAAGAAAAACTTCCGCCAGAAGCACAAAAAATTATACAATCAGATGGCATTCGTAATTCCATTGCAATTTTTTCAATATCAGAAAAAGATCATTTAGTAATATCTAATTGTTTTTAATAAAATCCTGATCGTTTTTTATCAAAATGTCTGCCACCATATCAAAATATAATAATAAAAACGGCATAACATTATTAGAGATCATGTTTTCAGTAACGATCATAGGAATTTGCATACCATTTATTTTCGGCATACTATTTACTTCTAATACAATTAGAACAAAAACAGCATTTTACAATGACATTAAGAATATCAAAAATGATATCATCTCGTTTATAAAATTAACACCATTTGAAACAATTTATCAGGTTTTAAATTATGGCGATATCATTTTGATAGAAGAACAGCACAATACAGAATTATCTTTCCATGATTTCACGATATCAAAATTTCCAGACGTAAAAAACACACAGCCATTATATATCTGCAAACTATTTCCATTTTGTAGCAATGATAAAGAATCTGACCTGTCTGACGTCAATAAATTATGCACATTGCAAATGTGGTGCGGCATTTACAAGATCAACAAACCTTCAAGAACAAACCTTCAAGAACAAACCTTCAAGAACAAACCTTCAA
>CAZPRW010000040.1:0-275 GCA_964589405.1 uncultured Opitutales bacterium
CATCAACCTGGCATTATTATGGATATTCGTTGTCATCCCAGTATTATCATTGTTCTTTTGTGGACATCTCAACTCTGTCGTCATACCACATGCATTATGCAATATCAACATGACATTATACGCCTTCATGCTATACAAACGTTATCGATCATTAAAATGGTACAATGATGTGGAAAATGGTAATGCTATTGAATTGTAAAAATACTGATATATTGCGCACACAAACGACCAACAATCTCGCCATTGCTCTAAAAGCTACAATCCAATAACATTTT
>CAZPRW010000040.1:285-6887 GCA_964589405.1 uncultured Opitutales bacterium
GTTGACAAATGATGCTTTTATTATAAGCATACCAAAGCATTATGGATCGTGAAATGCACGTTAACGTTACACCAAAGGTCAGCAATGGCATTATCATCGCAATGCATTTTAAGGACAACAATGATTGTTACAGTATTGAACCGGACGTCAGAATCATCACATCAAAAAATGTACATCAACTATCAGTTACCATAAAACCATTGTCTACAGAACGCACATTATACGATCGTCAATCATGCGTAATTAATGTACTAGGAGGTGACAACGATAGCAGATCAGATCAACAAAATCAGGCCGCTCCATACCTGTCAACAACATCCAGATCCACATCATCGGATGAAGAAGAAAACATACAACAAAACATACATACGGATACAACTGTTCATGTTCAAACACCTATAAATGATAGTGTTAATTACACATCACTTGGAGTACCGACACCACCGATATCATCAGACAATGATACAAATATCGATGTACATCCGACAACACCAAAGATAGTGCAATATGCGCAACAGCGACGACCTTTTACAACTAACAATAATTCGCAGAATGTTAAAACAACGCACATCAGTCAGCGCTACCATCAATTAGATCAAGATGACACAACAAAGCCACAAGAAGTATCGAATTCATCTTCGTCCACACCGTCAAAAGATTACTCTCCCGATCCGTCAACAGATCATTTCCAATGCAATAATTCTCCTTTACCAAAGTATGATTAACTACCAAGCACACAATTTTATACGCCGACCTTATCTAAAATGTTTAAATAACAACAGATGCAATTTTTGGCAAATAGGTCTTCAGTATAATCTTTGATGCAGCATAATATAACTAGTTAATAGGACGTTGTAGAACGTATGATCATTATATTAATTTTGCCATAAAAATTGCCGCACAAAAAACATATTGCTAAAGTGATGCTGTTTTCGTTTGACTACCATAATATCCCAACTAGTCTGTCACAGGAGTTGGGAGATTATATTAATGAACAAAACACCAAACACAACTTACACATTGCCAGTACGCGTATCACGTCCAATACCGATCCCACAAAATGAAGCACCAAAACAATATTATGATGACGATGATATATGCGGATCGTTTCATGAACACTCCATCAAATGCAACCCCATACTAATAGCACGCAGTTTTGCTTTTGAAGCACGGAACAATGAGAGCAATAACAACACCACAAAGCATGGCATGTTTTTGTGATTAATCTTTTCAAAAAACATGCATGTCCGGCATTTGTTAGTAATCTACAGATATGGTTGTTGGATGTGTGTCTTAGATGATTGTTTATTACAAAGAACAAACATATTCCAATAACCACTGAATACACGTTGGTTTGTATACTTGAAATGTGGCATGTTGTTTTAAGGAAATGCTTGCGTTTTCTTGTACATGACATACCAGTTATCAGCTATTAAACACAATGGATAAGTTGGATAAAATTTTTGAAATGCAAGCAGCGCTGAATGATCGTATCGGGGTTCCTGCACAAAATCTTACACAAGAAGAAAAAATAAAGTGGATATTGAATTATACTCGTGCATTGCAACAAGAAACATCTGAATTGATCGATTCCGTACCGTGGAAATGGTGGGCAAAGTATCAAAAGTTTGATGAACAGAATGCACGCGTTGAAGTAATCGATATGATACATTTCTTAGTATCAATTGCGCAAGTATTAGGAATGACATCGAATGACATTTATGAAATATATTGCAAAAAAAATGCTATCAACCATCAACGACAAGACTCTGGATATACTGTAAAAGATAAAGATGATTCTCGCAATATCTGATCATTCACAAAAATAATATTAGATTATATTATTATCGCGCGTAATGTTGTGATTATTCTTTTGTGCTTGCAAATTTTCTACAAGCAAGAATCTTTGCAATAAATTGTGAAAGATAGAAATCAAATAATTGGCGTATTACTCATTGTTTGCGCCATATTCTTAATGTTCAATGCCGGGCAGCGACAACAAGAATCTTTTAAAACTACTGCCAATAGTGTTGTATTATCTGAAAATCAAGAACATGAAATACAACAACCTGCAACATTAGAGCATGAAACATCATCAGAACAAAAACAAGAAGCAACGATCATAAATTTGCACAATGATGTCATTGACATCTCGCTTTCAAGTGCTGGTGGAACAATCCACAATGCTGCCTTAAAAAAATATCCAGCACATCAAGATTCTGACCAACCGATCGTATTCAACGATGGTAGCAATATGAATGCACTAGCATACGCTACAGGGAAGTGGGATGTTAAAAAGTTCCAACAGCCGGTAATATTTGATATCATCGCAAAAGATGATAATCATGTCATCTTTTCCAAAAAATTTCCAGAAGGATATGTTGTAAACCGAGAATATAGCATCCCACAACATGACAGCACTACAACTGATGGGTATGTCATATCTCATACAACAACAATAGAAAATGTCTCATCGAACAAATTATCATTCGGTGATATTTATATACTGCTTGGAACAATGCCAGCATCAGAAAGTGAGATATTGGGAGAACATTTGAGCTTCGGATATTTTAATGGCAATAAGGACCATTTTGTTTCCCGTCCAGATTTTAAAGCACGGAATGGTATTTTCGGAATGGGAAAACGCGAGGCAAAAGAATATATTGTTTCTCATGAACCAACACATTGGGGAGCAATAAAAAATCAATTCTTCGCTACTATCTTTACCCCGCGATCTCTTGCTGATGGTTGTGTATCATTTCCTGTAACATTATTAGATGATAATAATAAAGAAATCGATGGTATTGCTGGTGCACTATTGTTCGAACCGGACATTCTTATGCCTGGTGAAAAAATAACAATAACATCGGACATGTACATCGGGCCGAAAAACTTTTCTCGATTGTCATCCATGCACAATGAACAAGGTCGAGTCATGCAATTTGGATTTTTTGGCGCGATCAGTGAACTGTTATTGAGACTGATGTTAAAAATACATGCTGTCATTCCTAACTGGGGATGGACAATTATTGTTCTTACAACATTGGTAAAATTATTATTATGGCCGTTGACAAATGCACAAGTACGATCATCAAAAAAAATGGCAGCTGTACAAAAGCCATTAAAAATATTAAAAGAAAAGTACAAAAATAACCCACAAAAGCTGCAAGCAGAAACATTGAAATTATTTAAAGCAAATAGCATAAATCCTGCAGCTGGATGTTTACCAATTTTTATACAAATACCGATATTCTTTGGATTGTACTATATGTTGCGTACGGCATCTGATCTACGATTTGCACATTTTTTATGGATACAAGATTTATCTATGCCAGATACCATTGGTCATATTGGACATTTCCAAATTAATTTATTACCGATAATCATGGGAATAACAATGTTCTGGCAAATGCATATGACACCAATGCCAACTGCTGATAAATCTCAAAAATTAATGTTCAAACTGATGCCAGCGATATTTTTATTATGTTGTTATCAATTCCCGTCAGGGCTGGTATTATATTGGACTGTTCAAAATTTATTAACTATCATTCAACAATGGATCGTTGTAAGAAAACATGAACCATTAACAATAATAGAAGATTCCATTTCTAAAGTAACGAAACATACAAAAAATACAAAACCACGAAAAAACGGAGATAAGAAAAATGTCAGGGCATAGTAAATGGGCAACAACAAAACGACACAAAGCAGCAGTTGACGCCAAACGAGGAAAAATATTTAGCACATTGAGCAAAGATATTTCTTTAGCTGCGCGTGATGGTGGTGGTGATCCGAATTTCAATGCCAAGTTGCGCATGGTAATTCTAAAGGCAAAAGAAGTAAACATGCCGTCCGACAATATCAAAAAAGCTATTCAAAAAGGAACTGGTGAATTGCCAGGATTGTCTATTGAAGAAATAACATATGAAGCATATGCTGTCGGTGGTGTTGGACTTATAATTGAAGTCACTACTGATAATAAAAACCGTGCCGCTAGTGATGTTCGTAGCACATTGACCAAATGTGGTGGAAATTTAGCATCACCTGGTGCTTTAATGTTCAATTTTCAACGCATGGGACAAATTTTTATATCGAAAGATGCTGTAACCGAAGATCGATTGATGGAGATCGCATTAGAAGCTGGCGCAGAAGATATTAAAACAGAAGATGATGACTTTGAAGTATTATGTCCCATAGCATCATTTTATTCAGTACAACAAGCATTCGAAACTGCCAATATTAAATGTTTGTCATCGGAATTAGCATATATTCCTAGCATATTGGTCCCGATATCAGATCAAGAAACAGCAGATAAAATATTAAAAACAATCGATAAATTGGAAGACCTCGATGATGTCCGTAATGTCTTTGCAAATTTTGACTTTGATGAGTCTATAAAAATAGATGATATCAATAGTTAATGAAACATATAGTTTTTTATATTCATAAAATAACCTAAAAAACAGCTGTAAAATATACAGCTGTTTTTCTTTTTAATATGCAATATAATCGAAATTTATGCCATTGTTTTATGGATATATGACTGATAATGGCCGGGTATATGTTTTACGCAGATTACATCTTTATTTTTAACAAGCCCACTCAATACTTCTGCTACAGTAGCATCTTGATCTTTTACGTCAGAATATTGCCACATAATATCTCGAATTTCTTGTTCCGCGACAGTACTATTTTTCCATAATACTGCGTGTTCTGACTGTTTTATGTCCAGTGTTGCACAAAGATCATCCTTATGTGCAGCAAATACTTGTATCGTCATACCATTTCCATGCTCAACAAACATCATCAATGGCTGTTTAATATGCCGTAACAATGGTGCCATATGTGTATCAGTATCAAATTGTGTACTTCCCTTCGCACCAACGATATTTCTCAATTCCTGTGCAGAATATTTTTTCCCATCTGCTTTTATTGGAATTTGTACACGAATGGCATTAAATCCGCAATTATTACGACCATCCCCACTAGCATCACGAAAAACACGGTGCTGATTAATTGTATTACGTACTAGCTGCTTTTGCACATCTACTGTACGACTTGTTAATGATGTTTCTGCCACTTTCGATGGAGGACATGGCATCTCTGGTTTCGTCGCTTGTACTTTCTTAGACGGTTCTTGTGTTATTTTTTTCTGGTTCTGTTGCTGTGCAATCCGTTGCATTTGCTGTTTTTTTAAAATCGCAATTCTATTCATAAGAATAGAATATTGTAAACGATTTATCGGGATTGCGCAATAAAAATTAGAAAAAATTTATAATAAAGCAACGGAACGATACTCGGACAATATACTTTCTACAAAATTATCATAAAATTCCGTAAAAAAATATGTATTGTCCGAGTAACAATATAAAAAAGAGAAATATTATATATTTTATTATTCTCGTCGGCCAAACCACGACTTATCATTCCACGTATTTTTTATTCCAATTATAGATGTTATTAAATATGCCCCGAATAAAAATGCTTGGGAATATTCTTTTATCAAAAAATTATGAATACATAAGCAGATATTACTTATCATCCATAATACATAACTTAACTTCATACGCAATGTAGCATTATAAAACGATCCCAATAATGCTATCGCAACAAAAACACTTACTAATGTCATACCTCTTAATTCGTCAAACAATACTGAATATATCATTTCGCAAGCAAATATTTTCTATTAATGATTATACTCTATAATAACACTCATGTAACCAGATCACATACTATTACACTGATCAACTATTATCGTAAGACCGCCAAAACAATTGCGATTATCCATAATCGTAGATATTAAAAGCTAGCAAAATTTTTTAATTCATTTCTAAAAATATTAAGATCGCATAAAAACACACACATGACCATAACACATTAAAAAACAATGCCGTTAACAACTAATAAAGATTATGTATGACAGACCTTTACCGTGTGCTCTGTTGTATCATCGCTTGCAAAGATTCTACTGTTCTCTTGATTGCGGAATCTTGTTCCATTGAATTTTCTACTGCCTTGCACGCATGAATTACTGTACCATGGTCACGTCCACCAAAACAATTTCCTATCTCCGACAATGATCGTGTTGTCAATAATCGGCATAGATACATTGCAATCTGTCGTGGAAAAGCAATATTGGCCGGTCGTTTTTTACCTGTAATATCTTCCATAGTCAGTCTGAAATGAGAACATATTTTCTGTTGTATCATTTCAATAGTAATTTCTATCGTCTGTTCTTCAGCAAATAAATCATGTAAAATGTGCTCTATTAAATCAGTATTGATCGGTGCATGTGTCAATGAGACATAACTTGCAATGCGATTTAATGCACCCTCTAATTTTCTGACATTTCGTGAGACTTTATTGGCCAATCGTTCTATTACATCATGCGGAAGGACAAGATTCATTGCGGATGCTTTTTTATCCAATATCGCCATGCGTGTTTCCAGGTCTGGTGCTTGAATATCCGTCACCAATCCCCATTGAAATCGTGAGACTAACCTGCTTTCCAATTTAGCAATTTCAGATGCTGGACGATCACTGCTTAAAATTATTTGTTTTTGCGATTCAAATAATTCATTAAATGTGTGGAAAAA
>CAZPRW010000041.1:0-6441 GCA_964589405.1 uncultured Opitutales bacterium
AGCAAAAATGATAGTAAATATTAACGTTAACCACATCTTTGCCTTGCGAACTTTTTCATTATTCGGATCCCATCCAATTGCTTCGCCAAGTACATCAACTATACCTTCTGCTGCCGCTTGTATTGGGTTAATGTACGAAGCAGCTAACGTCAAATTTTTTTTATGTTTTGGATTAGTTACAACATTTGCAACCAACGAACACACTGAACCAACCGCCATTAATCCACCAATAATCGCAACGCCAACAGCTACGCCCGCTATCGGGCCAGCAGCAAAACCGACAGCAATTGCAGCTGCCACCGCAGCAACAACAACAGCAACACCTATGATTAATTTCCACCATTCGCTTTTTGTCTTTTCTTTCCTCTCGGCACCCGTTACATCTGTTCCAACAAGCGCTTTCCAATCATCCTCTGACAACTCTTCTTTTTTCTTTTGCGTATATTCTACTTCATCAATAATAGATTGAGTTACCACTTTTTGTTGTTGCTGTTGTGCTTGTATAACCTTCATTATCGTCTCAACTGAACCTTCCGTCGTCCTCGCTATTAATAATGAAAATATAGCAAATAACGGCAAATATGGATATTCCTCTATTAATTCATCCACAGACTTATCAAATGCACCGCACTGCACTTTAAATAAATCTTTTAAAAATGAATTTTTGGTAAAATATGTTTTTACGACTACAGGTTCGTTTCCGCTTCCTGCCGACAACAACATGGGAACAGCACTATTATAAGCTGCACTAGTCAAAACAGTTCCTTCCAATAACAACTCCTGCACTTCAGCATTGTTGCTATTGGTTGTATTATCAACAATCGTTGAGCTCATGACTCCCTATTCCTCTTGTTTTTCCGCATCACTATTCTTGTCTGCATTTTCTTTTTGTGCAACAATCATATCATTCATCATTTTTGCACGTACGATATATCCCTGCACTGCCTTATCATTTTTATATTCATCACGATCTGACAATCGAATGATTTCATCAGTATATCTTTTAACAAGGTCCAATTGATTCAACCGGACATAACATTCTGCCATTCGCAATAACGTTTTAGGATTATATTCCCCTTGCAACATTGCTAATCTAAAGAACTGCGCAGCATTGAAATAATCTTCATTCATAAAACATGCTGACCCACATGCTGATAAATACATCGTCGATGTTGGTTCTAACATTGATAATAATCCAAAAACATCACGTGCTTTATCATATTGTTTATGCTGATACATTTCATGCCCAACAAGATAGATCGCGTCCATTGCTTCTTTTGTCAGCCCATAATATTTTTTTATATCAAACTCACCTGTTAAAATTTTTTCTGCTGCATCTTGCAATTGCTGTTTGTATTCAACACTTTGGTTATCTTTTTTGTCCATAGAACATATCCCTTTCATTATCTTATATTCGTTATTATATTCTTCCAATAATCACCTATTGATTTTACTGTTTGCGTACACGCACTTACACACGAATTCGCATCTTGCATATATTGTTCCATTTTGGTCGTCATTAACTGCGCATCTGTCGACAGAGTATCACCGTACATTCTTACTTGGTCCTGCAAATTCGATATCCGCGTCAATGTTGCTTGTTCTTTTACATCAATATTGGAAGTATTATGGTCAACATTAGATCCCTTTTCTCCTTTTTGCCACTTTGTATATTCGCTCCACATATTATTTCCATCACGGTCATAACGAGCGATAACTGTTATAAACGACCACCCATTTTTTGATTTGTCTATCATGTACGAATTAGCATTAACATCAGCAAAATCTCTAATTGTCCCATATTCACCCAATCCAATTTCACTATCTACAATTTTTTTTAAATATGTATCCAATTCTTCTACTGACATCTCACATCCATTCAGCGATATTGTAAAAGTTAGGTTTTTATATTTATTATCGCTTTTTAAGTCATCCTTGTTTGATGACCATGTTACTGCTTCGTACACTTTATCATATAACTCAGTCAATACCTTCAATGCCCTATTATTTTCTTCTATTTCATCATTTATTTTTTCGATTTGTTTTAATTGTTCTACCAATATCATCTGTTGAATGCATGTTTTTTCATACATTATCGCTAATGCAAAATATGGTAGCGCCATTCCCGCCACAGCATCCTTTTTGCTAAATGATGCATCTAATGTTGCTGTTTCAATTTTTGTACCTTCACTAACGATTTTATAAACATAGTTTCCACTAGAATCGAGTGTTCGTTGAACACCTGATGCCAATGTATAATTGTCCTGCCCACTTGATGGCGTACCTGCCAACAAGCACAAGTTTAATAAATTGCTCAAAGCATCTTGATATTCTTGTGATGCTTTAACTAACGCGTCTTCTTCCTCCAAAGTCACATTTCTCGCATCAGTAATTAAACCATCTAAATCGCTAAAACGAGGAAGCTCCAATATTCCACTTTTCAATCCTTCAACATCTATTCGTTGTACATTCCGAAGTTTGTCGATGATTTGAGCACTCGCCAGGCTCACAGAGTCACTATCGAAAATTGTATCTATTTGTTCATACTCATATAGCGTATCACTGCTCAATTTCCCTGTATTCTTTATTTCATTAATCAATTCTGTCTTATATAGACAAGTATCATACTTGGAAACCTTTGTTAATGCATAAACTAAATTCCCAATATTTATTATTTTTGAAAATTCCTCATCTGAAAGAATTTCCATTATAGTTTGTTTGCTATCAGCATCTCGTATCAAATCTTTAATCTCATTAATACGTTCGGACGTAATAGAATCAAAATAAGACGCAACAGAAGAAACATCTGCCAATGCATACACAGCATTTTTTAGAGCATCTACTGTAATTGACGTGTTACCTATAATGCTTTTTATGATTTTATTATCTATCTCAATTGACGATTCGCTACTTGACCAACTACTATATAAAACATTCGACAACTTATCATTAATATCTGATGGTGTAGTTGTACTTGACAAAACTGCAGATTTTAATTCTTCTAGGTAGTAGTCACTTGTTTTGTTTTTGTCTACCTTTAGACTGAGCTTATCACACACATTTTTCAAATCATTAGGAGTGACCAAGGAATTATTGTCTCCAGTATACTTTTTTAGTTTGGTGAAATAGTCTTCAGCGTCCGAAGTCAGTTTAACAGAATCTGCATCACTACCATTAGGGTTTGTGACATCGTCATACCATGTAGTATTTTTATCTTTACTGACTGTATCTTCAATATCTCCGTAAAGAGTATCGTAAATAGATTGGATTGTAATAGTATTTTTGGTAGATGGGTTTTTTTTGCTTAATCGCACTGCTTCCTTTAATTCATCAAAATCTTCTACTCCAAATTTGGAGGTTAAATACTCTCCAAGAGATGAATATTCTGTTTTCCCACCATACAAAACTTTTTCCCCTTCTCCAGACTTACACCACTCTTCTAACTCAGTAAAAAAAGCCTCCGCATCATCTGTTAATTCAACGCAATCAGTTCCATCAACCCATCCCGACAATGCCGGCACACAAATATCCAATTCTGACAGTTTAATATTCACCAAATTCTCTAAAAATTGGTCGAATTCACCTAAAGTAAAAACATCTGTTGGCATGTTCGTGCTCAAAAAAAGATGGTTCCTTAACTCATCACAAACACCATCTACGCTTGTACTCGAAACATAGCACAAATGTTCTATGTCACCGTTTGCATTTTTAACAGTTAGTGCTTCCTTAATATCATCAACCGTAATACCACTGACAGATTTTAACGAATTAAGGAATTTCATCGCTGCTGATTTACGAATTGTATTAATTTCATTATCAGGGAACGCATTTATCTCAGCCAAAGCAAGCAAACCATCAACGGTCCACGTCCTCCCCGTTTTTCCGTTCAACAATTTGTTGTTTCTTAAATTGGCAATTTCCTTATCAGAAAACACACCGTATTTTTCATATATCGAAATTATATCACTTGTTGTCACATCAGGTTGATCTTTAAGAAAAGCAACCAATTCCGACACTGTGTCTTTGTCATATAACTCATCTCCATTGGAATACCATGTCAAACTTGACAAATACTTCTTTATTTCAGGCCATGACATATTTTTAAGCGCATTGTATTCATCGCTTGACAAGTTATTGCGTCCAGTTCCTATACAATTTTTAAAAAGATAAGCTAACACCTTCTCTTTTAAAATGATGTCCTCCATCGATTCTAAAGTATCATATAGTTCTTGCAAAACTATTTGATGATAACTAACATCTGCTAAAAAATAAAATTGCATGCTGCTATTATTAACAATTGAAACGCTTACTGTTTTATATTTTTTCGTTGCGTCATTCTCTTCCGTTTTAATTAGAACATTGGTGCCTTCTGACAAAGTAACTTCGCAGCCAGCTGAAAGCGAGTTTGGATCTTTTGATCCAAGAATTACATATCCATCTTGAGTACGAACCTTAACGTTCTTTCCTAACGCAACTGTCCACTCGCAAGATGTTGTTATCAGTTGCCCATTGCTCAATGTCGTCCCACTTAAAACAGTCCCAGATGTCGTCGTTGCATGAGAATCTCCAGTCAACTTCGATGGAGTTAGTGTCGCAGTCACATCTTCAAGTAACGTGCACTGTTCATCTCCATATTTGACCGTTGTCCCAGCAGGTATCGTCACAGTAACACTTCCGGACTCATTAAACTGAAATTGCGTAACAATAGCATTTAGATCCAAAAATGGATTTGCAACATCATCGATCATTCCTTGCGTAATATCAATCCCAGTTTGATTATTTACACCGGCGCTACCAAAACTAATTTCACTCATATATAAAATCTCCCATCAATATAATTATATTCTAAGTCGTTTTATTGCACGACGTTTTGTCGGAGTGTTTGAAACAACCAATTCGACATCATTTTCTTTGTCGACCTTTTCATCATCCAACTTGCCAGTATCGTCCGTCGTGCGATTTAATAAAATCTCTGAAAGATCACCTTTGTTTCTTTTGAGATTATTTTGCAACTGTTCCAACATTGCCAACTCCCATCCAATTTCTGGCTTAATCCCCAACATTTCACAACGTGCAATTTCGGACTGCCGTGCCTTATCAGCAAAGTCATCAATCCCATGTAATTGATCACCCAAATGTTTTACAATCGGGTTTTGCTCTCCCAATGAGATCCCAATACTGTCGAAAACATCACGTTGTTTTTGTAATGTTTCTCGCATTCGTTGCATAAGATCACTATTCTTTTCAATATCATGCTCGCACGATGATAAGCATTCTTGGACACGACGAGATACCTCTCTGTGTTCATCATCAACGACATCTTTATAATCCAACAACGTACCTTTTGGTAAATCTGGCTCTTTGCGATATATTCCATACGACTTGCATACATTAATTATAAATCGTAACATTTCACTCCGAACAAGACTGCCAAATGACAATACCATCTTACAGCTTAGGCACCGCCATAATGGTATATTTCTTACAAAAAAATTCCAACCATATTTGACGGTATTCTTACTTAATCCCCAAAAACCCACGCGGCGATTCTACCTCACCAATAAGCGCTGTCAACAGAAAATCATCACAGAAAAACATTTATCAAATTAGTTATTTCTTGAATAAGAAATAGAAATATGTACCATGCGGGGCGTTATGTTTCGGTTTTTAGGAAAAATATTTTTCGCACCATTAAAGTGGATCTTGAAAGCATTATTCAAACTATTGGCGCTAATTATATTGCTAGTATGTATTGCAATGGCAAGTAGCAACTGGTGGATACCGCCAACAACCAGTTGTGTATTAACCAAATTATCAGGGTTCAAAACAACATTATCAGGATCTCATGGGAATCTTTTCAAAGGACGTATTGACTGTCGCGATATCAATATTCATAACCCAAAAACAACATTTCAATATGATAATTTTATACGTGCGAATTCAATAGTTGCTGATGTTGATATGACATCGTTAATAAAGGACACAATCATAATAGAAGAATTGACGATTGATATTGATGCTATAAGTCTGGTAAAAGATAAAAATGGCACATCGAATTATTCATTATTCTCGCAAAATATATCGCAACTTATCCCTTCAAATGAAAAAACTGACACGAACACTAAATCAGCATCAAGCACATCAAATAAAAAATCTGTATTTATCAAAAAACTGACAATAGCACTCGGTAAAGTCGACAACATCGATGAACAAAAAGGCACAAAGAAAACATATACCATAAATTACAGTCGCGAATTTACTGATATTGCTAATTTTTCTAAACTAGGAATGCAATTAGCCGGCGACCTCGGGAAATATGGACTATCAATCATCATAGATTCCGTAATATCATCTGTATCTGACCTTGGCGGTGTAGCAGTCGACAGTGTGAAATCAATAAAAAATACAACATTAGACGCTGCTGGAACAGCAACAAAAAGC
>CAZPRW010000042.1:0-1192 GCA_964589405.1 uncultured Opitutales bacterium
TACGAAATTCTTGTTCATTATTGTCGAAAATATACGTATCCTGTGATAATTCATTCTCTATATTAGAAAAGTCCCTGATGTTAGGGTTCATAAGGGACTGTTTAAATGCTTTATAGGAAGCCATAATGGTTTAAACTAAACTATCTAGTAATTGAGAAAATGAATTGAATATAATGGTCGGCTTGGTTTTAAATGCTTCTTCGTTGTCCTCATGCAATCTTAAAGAACTATTGTCACCAGCGAACAATGCTGTTTTTAATCCGATTTTATTAGCTGGGATAATATCATTAACCATATCATTGCCGACATAAATTGCTTCTTCTGGACTAATTCCTAATGCTTTTAGTCCTTCTACACATAATTGAAACATTATAGCAGATGGTTTGCGATGGCGATGTTCATATGACCATATGCAGATTGGACGTTTAAATCCTAATGTTTCTAAACTATTTTGGAATAGTGCTTCCATAGTAATCGGTGTATAGAACTGTGCCGTTGATATTGTTCCCATTGCTATGTTACGGTCTTGTAATTTGCGCAAACATTCTAATGCACCACTTTGTGGCCAGACGGGATTTACCATGCATTCATGTCGTATGATTAATCGTCTAATTGCACGCTCTGTTAAATCACCATCAATGGTGCCACTTGCAAATAATTCATTTAGAAAATCTTGCCATACATCGCAAATATTGATTTCGGGATAAGTAATTCCTTCTGCATGTCGTATGTCATAATGTGCACGTACATGCTCAACGTATAATCTGCTGAAAGGGACTTTTTTGTCAAAAATGTCGAAATCAGATGCTTCCAATGCTGATATTATTGCTTGGTCGAATTCTACACTAGGTTCCGATAGTGAATTTGCTCCGACATTGGTTGTTAATAATGTTCCGTAGACATCAAATAATACAGCGCGAATATTATTTATTTTTTTTAATTTTGGCTGTGTTTGTGAAGGTTGTGTTTTGATCGGTTCTAACAACGATACAATCATTTTGTTTAATGGAAGACTGCTCACGATGCGAAATTTTACTCCTTTATTATCTTTCTCAACTATATAAAAACCTAAAACCAGTGCTTACTATACGAATTTTATGCTATTTGCGAACAAAAAATCGCAATTAATGTTATTTATACTATTGATAAACATCAAAAAATGTAAAATTATTTTTTGCTGACTCACCCAAAA
>CAZPRW010000042.1:1292-6419 GCA_964589405.1 uncultured Opitutales bacterium
CCCGTGACTCACCCAAAACCCGTGACTCACCCAAAACCCGTGACTCACCCAAAACCCGTGACTCACCCAAAACATCACATCATACCTGGTTGCAAGATTAACATGGTAATTTCGCCCGAATTGTCTTGAAGTTTTACTGGTTGCTATTTATCTTTGTTGGAGAGATGCTTTTTAACAGAGATAATCCATTCTTGTCACGATTAAAGTCGCGTGTTCGTGTTTCTGGTATCAATAGTGGAAAAAATGTCCAGCGGATAGTATTGGACATTGCCGATAGTGGAATTACGTATAAATGCGGTGATGCATTAGCAGTGTTGCCGAAAAATAACATAGATGATGTTAGGTCAATATTGGAGTGTTTAAATATTTTAGGTGATGCTGAAGTTGTTTTGCCATGTAATAAACAGAACGCAAATATTGTATCAGCATTGTCTGAATCATTGGACATTAATGAGTTGCCACGTAAGTTTTTTGAGTGGTTTGTTGGATGTTTGAGCAATCAAAAGGATATTGATTATTTATATCAAAATATTTTGGGAGATAGTGATGATTGCAAAAAAAGATTAAAGTCGTTCTCCTTATTGGAGGTTCTTCATAGATTTGAGTCATTCAAGATAGACGATGTTCAATCGTTAGTAAATGTACTGAAGCGATTAATGCCACGGTTGTATTCAATTGCATCATCACCACTAGTATTGTCTGATGAAATTCATCTTGTTGTCAGCGAGGTCATGTACTCGAATGATAGAGGAAACAAACGGTATGGTGTTGCTTCACATTATTTATCATCTGTTCTTGAACAAAATGAGGAAGTAAAGATCTTTGTAGTAAAATCACCATTTGCATTACCACAAAATCAAGAAGTTGATGTTATTATGATAGGCCCTGGAGTAGGAATTGCTCCTTTTCGTGGATTTTTGCAGGAACGTGCTTTCTTGAAGTCGAACGGTAATAAAGTTGGCAGGAATTGGTTGTTTTTTGGTGATCGTTGTCGTGCAGATGATTTCTTGCTTGAAGATGAATTGACAGAATATCAACGCAATGGAGTTTTGGATAATTTGCAATTGGCGTTTTCTCGTGATCAAGAACAGAAAATTTATGTTCAAGACAGGATGTGGGAATGTCGCGATGATGTTTGGTCATGGATTTCATCTGGCGCATATATTTATGTTTGTGGTGATGCATCTCGTATGGCGGTTGATGTTGATAATATGTTGAAGAAAATTGCTGTAGAGGTTGGTGGAATGACTGATGAATCTGCTGATGAGATGTTTAAAACGATGAAAAGAGAACGTCGTTATCAACGCGATGTTTATTGAAACAATTTTATTGTACTGTATCATAGATACCAGTAGCGATTTTGTTTTAAACTTAGCAAACAGTTGATGATTTTAATTGACTGCAAGGTGCTTAATGTCATCTCTGTTTTTTGTTTTCGTGTTTGCTTGCGTAGTTTAATGGATAGAGCGCTGGCCTCCGAAGCCGGAAATTCGGGTTCGAATCCCGACGCGAGCGCCATATTTTCGAATTCGAAAATTTGTTTATAGCTTGCGATTGGTTGTCTTGTTTGTCTTTTGTTTATATTGGTTGCAATGTTTAATTCTCACATAACAAAATTTACTATGATACATTTTGACTTGTCTTAACTGTTAAAAAAACAAATTCAGTGGTCGTATGAAGTACATATTTGTCAGTGGTGGTGTTGTTTCGTCGTTGGGAAAGGGACTGACAGGTGGTGCTCTGGCAGCATTGTTGGAAGCACATGGATATCGTGTAAAACTACAAAAATTTGATCCTTATTTAAACGTTGATCCTGGTACGATGAGTCCATTTCAACACGGTGAAGTATATGTATTAGATGATGGTGCTGAGACGGATTTGGATCTAGGCCATTACGAAAGGTTTACTTCTACAAAATTATCACGTGAGAATAGTGTATCAGCTGGTCAGATTTATCAATCAATATTGCAAAAAGAACGACGTGGAGATTTTCTAGGAAAAACTGTTCAAATAATTCCACATGTCACAGAAGAAATTAAAGAAAAATTCAAACGAGGTGCGAATGATTGCGACATTCTGATAACGGAGATTGGTGGTACTGTTGGTGATATTGAAAGTTTGCCATTTTTGGAAGCGATGAGACAAATGGCAATGGATGTTGGCAGGGAGAATGTGTTGTACATTCACATGACGTTGGTTCCATATTTGCGAGCAGCTGGGGAAATTAAGACAAAGCCATCTCAACAAAGTGTAGCGAAATTGCGTGAAATTGGAATTCAGCCAGATGTTTTAATATGTCGTACTGAGGTCCAACTAGATCAGGATACGAAAGATAAACTGAGCATGTTTTGTAATGTCGAAAAACGATGTGTTATAGAGGAGCGTGATTTGCAGTTGTCGGTATATGAGTTGCCTGTTGTATTGCATCGAGAGCATTTAGATGAGATTGTTTTGAGCAAATTATCATTGAATGTCGGACATTGTGACATGTCAAAATGGGAAAAAATTATTGATAGTATTGCAAATGCAAAATCAATGGTAAAAATTGGTGTTGTAGGGAAATATACAGCATTGAAAGATGCATATAAATCTGTTTTTGAAGCGCTTGCACACGCTGGTATAGAAAATAAGTGTAAAGTAGAAACTGTATCAATTGACGCTGAAGATATTGAACGGACAGGAACTGGATGTTTAGAAGGGTTAGATGGAATATTGATTCCTGGCGGTTTTGGAAATCGTGGAACGGAAGGTAAGGTTTTGGCAGCACAATACGCCCGTGAAAATAATATCCCATTTTTAGGAATTTGTTTGGGGATGCATATCGCTACTATCGAATTTGCACGTAATGTCGCAAAGATAGATGGTGCGACAAGTGAAGAGTTTGATAATTCTGCCAAAAATCATGTCATTTGTTTGATGGGAGATCAAGCAGTCATACATGAGAAGGGTGGAACGATGCGATTGGGGGCGTACGATTGTGAATTGGCGGAAAATACTTTTTCTTCTTCAGCATATAAAAATAGGAATGTTGTAGAGCGTCATCGTCATCGATATGAATTTAATCCAAAGTTCGAAAATGTTTTGACGGAATGTGGATTAAAAGTAGCAGGACGCAATCCACAGACAGGATTAATAGAAATTGTTGAAATTCCAGAACATAGATGGTTTGTCGCTGTACAATTTCATCCAGAATTCCTGTCTAAGCCATTTGCAGCTCATCCATTATTCCGTGAATTTGTTCGTGCAGCTGGTAAAGAATGACAATTTTTGATATTTATTGTTGATTTTGTTTTGAATATATGTCATAGATAAGTTTTAATTTACAAAATGTAAGGTTTGCGATGAGTGATAATGTTGTGGCACCGGAGTTCGGTAGGTTAAGAAAAATATTTTTCCCAATACATGGGTTTGAGGTCAAAAAGGCTTTGCCTATGGGAATGATGTTTTTCTTTATTTTGTTTAATTATACATGTTTGAGAAACATGAAAGATGCGATGATTGTCACAGCGCCTAATTCAGGAGCTGAGGTGTTGTCGTTTTTGAAGTTCTATTTTGTCATGCCTAGTGCGATACTATTCACACTGTTGTATGCAAAAGGAAGTGACGTGATGAGCAATGAAAAATTGTTCTATGTTACTGTTGGGTCGTTCGTGTTGTTTTTTGGGCTATTTGGATTTGTTCTTTATCCGAATATAGATGTGCTTCATCCTTCTGTTGAGACTGTAAAAAATTGGCAGTCATCATGTTCTGAAGCATTTCGTTGGCCATTAGCTATTGTTGGGAATTGGTCATATGCTGCTTTCTTTGTCATGGCGGAATTATGGGGTAGTGCGACATTGTCCCTATTGTTTTGGCAATTTGCTAATCAGATTTGCAAAACATCGGAAGCTAAGCGGTTTTATGCATTTTTCGGATTGTTGGCACAGTTTTCATTGTTGTTTGCTGGTCAAATAGCTGATTATTTTTCGAAGATTAAAGTTCCTGCAGGTGTTGACCGTTGGGGTGTTACATTGCACTGGTTGATGGGTATTGTTGTTCTGTCTGGGTTGTGTGTAATGGGATTGTATCGTTGGATATACAAATACGTTTTGACTGATAAGAATTTGTACGATAAGCCAGAGTTGCCAGGTGCAAAGAAGAAAAAGGCAAAGTTAGGATTCTGGCAGAGCATGAAAATCATGGTAACATCGCCATATTTGGGATTGATCGCCGCATTGGTAATTTGTTATGGTGTTAGCGTAAATGTTATCGAAGGTTTGTGGAAGGGACAGGCAAAGTTGTTATATCCTAGCAAGAATGAATTTAACTCGTTCATGAGCAATTATACCTTCTATACAGGTGTTGTATCAATATTTGTAATGATCATTGGTGGCAATATTTTGCGTCGTTTCAGCTGGCTTACGGCGGCACTTATTACTCCTGCATTGACATTGATAGCAGGTAGTGCGTTTTTCGCGTTTATTTTATGGCGTGAGAATTGTGCTGAATTGTTGGCGCAGTGGGGAACAAACCCTATTTTTGTTGCTGTCATGATTGGTGCGACAATATTGATATTGGCGAAATCAACGAAATATGCACTGTTTGATTTGACAAAAGAGATGGCTTATATTCCGCTTGATGACGAAATGAAGGTCAAAGGTAAGGTCGTTGTTGATGTTATTGGTGGACGTTTGGGCAAGGCAGGTGGTGCCGTAATTCAGTCAACGTTGTTGGCTATTGTTGGTGGTATTACCGGAACAAAGGCAGAGTTGATTGGTATCGCTCCAATATTGTTCGGTGTATTGATCGTGTTTACTACAACATGGATGCTCGCTGTAAAAGCATTGAGCAAGAAGATAGCAGCAGTAACACGTGCAAATGCTGCACAAGAATAAATTAGATAATAATTAAGAAGTTTTACACGGACCAGGGCTTTCAACACATTTTTGTTGAGAGCTCTTTTTATTTGATAAATAAAGTTTTATAATAACGGCTAGTGCTTAGATGTTATCGGTTCTTATCGTTTCCAAGAAAGATGCTGATGTCTTTATTTGTCATTTTTAAAATTAAACAGTTTAGGAGTGTTTGAAGAGTAATAGTGTAGAAATTGCTCAATTGGTAAGTAAATGTTTAGGTGGCAGGTTGGTG
>CAZPRW010000043.1:0-6403 GCA_964589405.1 uncultured Opitutales bacterium
TACATCATCGTGTTCAGGCAACGACAACACACGCGACATTCCGTACTGATCACAAATAAAATCACATGATGGCAGAAAATCATTTTTGGTATAATTTTCAAAACTACGTAAATACTTTTCTAAAAATGTTTGTATACGTATATCTGCACCACACATTTGTTTATTGCTGAAATCAGCATCTTGAGCATACTGCGACAATAATGGCAATAATACTTTCTCGCCATAATCATTGTTGGTCTCGACATCAAAACCCAACCACTTTAATTGCAATTTTATCCGATCAATTACAGCACTATCACATGTAGCATTTTTGCCATCTACTGTCACTCCTACCGCATCAGCATCATTCATGATGCCGTGAAATTGTACCGTATTTTAACAAAATAACAAGCAAAACAAACTTTTCAGATAACAAAAAAGCTGCCACTAAACATAAAACATACAAATTCAGACAATGTGTAAAAACACGCCATAAACCAAAACACGTATCTACAACAACGCATCTCAACTAGAAAACCACAATATGTTAGTCGTTAGGTCATACAAATTTCTATAGGCACACTCTTTAATTGATGTGACCAAATAACAGCATTTATTCCAACCAAAAACATCGAACACAATTCAAAATGGCCTCAAACAAAATTTTTCAAAATTGAAAAAAAATGTGCGACTTCAATAAAATTCCCAACGGACTTAATGGCAAAACTAACAAGATAAAAAAACGATACAGATATTAAAAATTGAAATAAAGAAATTGAAGAAAAAAAATATGTACAGCCAGAAAGCCTTAGCACGAGCAACACCATTATGAATTCAAGAAGGCACAAGTGAAGCTTAATCAATTTTAGCCTAGATGTAAAGAATTTAAATATTTACTAGATAAAATCTCATTTCCAATGAAATTGATAAATTGGAAAAACCAATGACGGCAATATGAGCAACAAAACATAGAAAAATTACGAAATGCATCGACTGATACTATATTCATTACTCATGGCACTCAGATAGTGGCATTGTTAAAGCGACACACAAATAATGTAAATCAAAAAAATATCTGACAAATGTGAACTGACTTATTACAGCAAATTTTTGAGTATTCGAACAAACAACAGTACTATGGATAGTTTTAAAGTTGCCAAAATATCCAATCTATTTTGGTGATTTTTTGACAAAAAAGCGTCACTGGTTTTAAAATCGATATTTTTATCAAAAACGGGAACACCACAACCCACTAGCAGATATCGCTGCACAAATCACCAACCGTATTACGAACCGACTAACACATTTCATCTGACTAGGAAGCACAAAATGTGCTAACCTATCAATCGCTCATAATTTTACATATATGCACGAATGGACTCTACCTGCCAAGTTTCAGAATGATCATCTGAACATACCTCAACAAGGTCATTCGGCTTTCTGCCCAACAATGACTGCGCCATGTTGGTTTTATATGAAATAATATTTTTCGCTGGATCACTATCCCAAGCACCCAAGATTGTAAATTCTGCAAAATCTCCAGTATTTGCGTTTTTTAATCTTACTACAGAGCCGATTGATACCATTGATGTGTCAACATTGCTCATATCAATTACTTCAGCCATGCTCAATTCATCTTCTAGCTGTGCTTTTCTTGACAATAATGTATCTTGATCCTGGCGAGCCATCTTATACTCAGAATTTTCACTAAGATCACCATGTTCACGTGCCAATTCAATCGCTTTTTTATTTGCAGGAATCTTCTCCTTTACAAGAATGTCGTACTCTTTGCGCTTTGATTCCATACTCGCTAAAGATACTTTCAATGAAACATCTTGTGATATCTTCGATTTATTGGCGCTCAATACTAGTTCTTGAACATTCGGGAAAGCTGCAATAAACCTAGCAAGCAATGATTTCTTAGAAAGACTATCTATTCCTTGATTGATCAATAATGTTTGAGCAAGGTCCCCTGCGATATCATCCGTCGCACCTAGTAAAAGATCATGGATCAACGTTCTATCGTTGCATAACAACTCTACCAATTGTATTTTTTTGGCCTTCCCTGTTCCCAACAATGCTTCATTATCAATCGCCCATAATATTGCACGTAACAATTCACACGACATCAATTCGTCAGAAAAGACGCCCTCAAATTTTTTAGAATGCCTATTTTTGATAATCCATTGCAACAGCGCAGATCGTAAACTTTTTTCTTTCAACCACTTTGCAAATGCTGCACGAACAGCATCTTCACATCCATTATCCTTCAGGTAAACAATACATGCATTCGTCAATTTATCATTACAATTGCGCAATATTGACAAACACAATTTCTCCCACTCGTCCGGAAACACACGCGTTACCATCTCAAAAAACACGCGATAATATTGATGATTTAGATGGTCACAAATTTTCGATAGATTGCTACATTCTGCAATAATCGACTCTAATTTTGGCTGCAATTCATCGGAATTATATCCAACAAGCTTCGATAATTCATCACGTACTACACATGCCTGAAACTTCTCCGCCAAAGTAATTTTTTTGGCACGCGCCATAGCATTACCCAAAACATGTATCACTTCTGTACCAAACGATTGCAGAGAATTATTAGCTTTCACTAGCGCTAAACACTGTTCCGCAACAGCCGTTTTTCCAGCAACATCGCGTGCAGCATCCAATTTCTTCATCAATTCCTCTTCTTCAGAAATCGGTTCTTCGCACAGTGCTAAATAATCAACCGCTCCTTCTTCGAAACGCAATGTTGGCTCTTTTGCAATTAATTTTTTTGTAACATTCCACCAGCGCTTAAAATTTTTTTCTTCAACAATCTTACTAAATGTTCGTTCAATGTCACCAAATGATGCACGATGCGATGGCATCTGCTCCAAATACTCTAATAATATCAACACAGAAGATTTTTTCAATTTTTGGCGAATTGTTTCCGGGTCCTTGTGGAACTGTACTAACATGTCATTGTCGGACAATATGTCCAATTTTCGCAAACAAAACTCCGGCTCCATCATTCGAATTGCGTCGCCTTCGAAATTTATTATCAAGCGATTTTTCTCGGCATCGTATCCGTTGATTTGTCCTACACCAAACGTACGATGATAACAATATGCCCCAAGTGACATTTTTTCAAAATCACCACGAAACCTGCTCAACGAAGCATTTTTCTCAATCAAATTATCAATATTTTGCTTATCCACAACAATCCTCTCTGCGTCGACGCAACTTCACATATTTACAGTTAGACACCAAATAAACCTGTTTGTCAAGTTTTTTGTAAGTCAATCAGCAAGACCACTAATCAATTTGCGCACAAATAGACGTCAAAAGCAACAGACATGTTAACAAAAACAAATCATTGCTTGTTACATATACACGCTCTCTTAAAATTTACAAACAAATATTATGTCACGTCTTTCAATCCTGCAAAAATAACATCACGCAGATAAAAATATAAAACTTAAGTTGAAATTTTATACTAAACACATAGTTACCGAAATCATATGGTATATTCTGTGCATTTTGACACGATTGTTTGTGGTGCTGGACATGCTGGTTGTGAAGCAGCATTGGCAGCATCACGTATTGGTGCCAAAACACTCTTAATCACAGGCAATTTGGACACAATTGCCAAAATGAGCTGCAATCCATCAATTGGAGGATTGGCCAAAGGAAATATTGTTAGAGAAATCGATGCATTAGGCGGTGAAATGGCAATCAATGCAGATGCTACGGCTATTCAATTTCGTGTATTAAACCGTTCGAAAGGAGAAGCTGTACAAGGACCAAGGGCACAATGCGACAAAGAATTATACTCTGCAAGGATGAAACAAGTTTTGTTAAAACAAACAACGTCCAACCTTACAATATTACAAGGCATTGTTACATCAATCATCACAAAAAACGGCACTATCGTCGGAGTAAACACTGATATCGGCACTTCCTTTTTCGGAAAAACAGTAGTGTTGACCAACGGGACATTTCTGAACGGAGTAATTCATATCGGGAATAATACTATCAAAGGTGGCAGGCTTGGAGATTTTTCATCCCACACGTTATCCGATAGTTTGCGAGAACATGGAATTGAAATCGGACGTATGAAAACAGGCACACCACCACGCATTTTAAAACATTCGATTGATTTTTCAATATGCGAAGAACAAAGCGGCGACCAAGATCCATGTTTATTTGCATTCTACGACACAAGAGATGATGAAATATATAATAAAATGTTTCGCACGCCGTATTCTGGCGATATTATAAATGGAGCACTACTAAACCATGATTTCTCAGGCCAACAATCATGTTGGATAACTCATACGACACTAGAGACCAAGAACATCATCAACAATAATCTCGATAAATCACCTCTGTTCTCTGGAATTATCAAAGGAACTGGACCGCGATATTGTCCAAGCATTGAAGATAAATTCGTAAAATTTCCTACTCATGAAATTCATCATATTTTTTTAGAGCCTGAAGGGTATAATTCTGACGAATGGTACATTAATGGCCTATCTTCAAGCATGCCATTCAACATACAAACAGCGTGTATTCACAGTGTACCAGCATTGCGCAACGCTGAAATTTTACGACCAGCATATGCAGTCGAATACGACTTTGCAATACCAACACAACTTGACAAGACATTACAATCAAAAGTAATTGAAAATTTATTCTGCGCTGGACAAATAAATGGAACATCAGGTTATGAAGAAGCCGCTGGACAAGGATTAATTGCTGGGGTCAATGCCGCACGAAAAGCGCTCAACCAGGATATGCTTATTTTAGGCAGACAAGATGCTTACATCGGCGTTTTAATCGATGATTTAGTGACAAAAGGAACATCTGAGCCATATCGTATGTTCACCAGTCGAGCCGAACATCGTCTATTATTAAACCATGGCAGTTCTGATATTCGTCTTATTGAATTTGCTGATAAATTCGGGTTGCTTGACTCCAATCGCATAAAAAAAACATACGAAAAAAAGAAAAAAATACAGAAATTGACAGAGCAGCTGTCACATGAAGAATTTTGCAAAAAACAATTGTCCGTATTGATCACACAAGGAAAGAACTACGATACGTTACCATTCCCTGGTGCATTTAACACAGCTACTCAATCAATAAAAAATGAAGTAATATACCGCATACGCTATTCAGGATACTTAGAACGAGAATATCGCCAGGCAAAAAAAATAGCGGAATGGGACAATGTTACAATTTCGCATGATTTTGATTATGACAAAATCAAGAGCTTGAGCAACGAAAGCCGTCAAAAATTAAAAACAATCTTGCCATCTACACTAGGACAAGCCTCTCGCATAAGCGGCATCACTCCTGTTGACATCGCATTAATACAGGTATCTCTTGATAAATACCGAACAAAATAAAGTATTTTAAATTAAAAAAACCAAAATTTTTTCTTGCTTGAAGATTGTGTAGCTTGTGGTTTATCATTTTCAACCACAAATTGAACACCTGCAATCTCTCCTTTTTTCTTCATTTCCTGCAACTTCTTAACGTTATCATAGCTTAGGTGTATTTTTTTATTATTATTCCAGCTATCGATATTTTTAAAATCACCTTTTTTCCAATTCGTCTTTGATTTTTTTTCAAAAAGCTTCTTAGTGTACAGCGGCCTCAGGTAGCAATCTTTTGCATTGTCTGCAAGAATAAGATATTTTGCCAAAAAAACGTATTCTCGAGGAAAAACACCTCTTGGTTGCCTACGATCCCACGCAATACAAAACACGCCTCCTGCGATCATTATTTGACATGTATCGCAATCATCGTGTGAAATAAATGGCAAACACGCTTTTGTGTCTTCATCAACATCAAACCAAATTTGGTTCTTGAGCTTTTTACCTATATCATTCAAGACAATACCATCAATATCATTTGTCAAAACACAAATATCATTTAGCACGATACTTTTTTCAAATTCCTTGAAATCAGTTTGCAACGTTACAACTTTTGAAATATTACATATAATGGCAGAAATCATTACTGTCAACACTGACATAATACCAGAAACAATAAGAATCTCAATTAAAGTAAATCCACGATGATGACCCACAATCCCCCCTACTGGCTGCCGATTTTAAGAAGTACTTAAAAGAAACACAAGTCAAAATGCAACTTACAACAAACACTACAAGCGACGCAACAACATCGAACAATCAAAATTTAATTATAAAGCATTGGACAAAAATCCAATGCCATTTACTATTCCTTACGCAAAAGATATATCACGCCACCTATTGCTGTAGCACCAAGTCCTAAACCAACTGTTGCCCAACCGACAGGGCCCATGCCCAACAATGTAGCACAAGTCGTTTCTAGTCCAGTAACTGCATTTCCAGCAGAAACACATGTCATTGATGTTCCAACAGCTGCTGCACCAGAG
>CAZPRW010000044.1:0-6399 GCA_964589405.1 uncultured Opitutales bacterium
GCTATTGCACAGCGCGGAATATGTTCCAAACAAGAAGCAGAACAGTTTCTATGGCCAAAACTGTCTCATTTGGACGATCCATTCAAAATACCAAATGTGCATGGTGCAGCAAATTTTTTGCGAAACATAATTGTAAACAATTCGAAAGTAGCAATTGTTTGCGATTATGATGTTGATGGCATTACTAGTGTAACACTACTCATCAATGTACTAAAACATTTTGGAATATCACCAGATTTTTTTGTCCCAAGAAGGACGTGCGAGGCATATGGATTATCACAAGAAATAATTCAACGAATATTAAAGAAAAAAAAATATGATGTTGTAATCACATTAGATTGCGGAACAAATTCCGTCGATGAAGTAGAATTTTTATATAAAAATAATATTTCTGTTCTAATTATTGATCATCATCGATCAATGAGCCACCCACCATCGCATTGTTGCATAGTAAATCCGCATATCATTGAAAATGACTCAACTGAACGATACCGTTCCATGTGTACAGTCGGACTGGTGTTTAAAGTATGCTGTGCTCTATTACGCGTACTGCGCAATGATAATGATAAACGTGCATGCAATTACTCAATTAAAAATGATTTGGACCTAGTAACTCTTGGAACAATCGCTGATATGGCAAATTTAGTACATGATAATCGTATCATGTGCAAATTCGGGTTAAAATTATTAAGTGGAAAAATGCGACGGCCCGGAATAGAAGCATTATGCCAAACCGCTGATCTCCCAAATGGAATAAATATACAACAACAAGATATTTCATTTAAACTCTGTCCACGATTGAACGCATGCGGTCGTTTAAGTGATGCCGTATTGCCTATCACAATGTTGCTCAGTGAAAACTTTGATGATGCTATAACACGGGCATATGAATTAGACGAAACAAATAAAGAACGCCAGGTGATTGAACGTGAAATCACTGAACAAGCAGAAAAGATGGTACGATCAATATATAGCAACGACCCTGGCATCGTCCTTTATAATAAAAATTGGCATACGGGCGTTGTTGGAATCATTAGTGGCAAATTTACACGAGATTTTAACAAGCCGTGTGTGGTATTAGGCCATGAACGTGGTATCGCCAAAGGATCTGGTCGCAGCGCAAATGGCACAAATTTAATCGATGTTTTAAATGAATGTACAGAATTTTTGGACAATTGGGGTGGACATCCATATGCTGTCGGAGTGTCGTTATCTGTAAAAAATATTGATGATTTTCGGCGAGCATTTAATGATGCCATTCTTCGACATCAAGAATCAGTCGTAACCAAACAAGAAATTCTATATTCATCAGAAATAACATTAGAAGAGATCAATAAAGGATTTTTTGAAGAATTTGAATTATTGCAACCATTCGGCCAACAAAATCCAGAGCCACGGTTTTTATTAAAAAATGTCGTAATAAATTCTTTGCCAGAAACATTTGGTGTTAAAAAAAATCATGTAAAATTTTTCTTAACAGATAAATATTCCAAAAAAATCATAGTATTAGGATGGAACTTTGCAAAAAATATACCACCTATACGTACACCAATCGACATCATCGTATCGATTAAACGAGAATCGTGTGGACGTAACCTTTCTATAGGACTATCTATGATAGATTGGAAAATTTCATCGAAAGAAACAACCATAGCTCCAATTAATTATATAGCCAAAAGTTGCTTCATTACAAAACGAAGAATAAAGAATTCATCTTGCGAATAAAACGTTTTGACAAGATTTAGGACTACTTCTTGAGATCTTATAGCCAAGATGTATGCTTGCCGATCATAACATGAATCTATCACCTTAAAAACACATATGCACAGCGACCAAACAATTTCACAAGTTTTAAGTTGATATGCTCAACAAAAAAACAGCAACAATTGCCTTGCAAAGATTTGCTTGCATACTAATCAAAGAATCATGCGCCACTATTCTTCTGAAGAAGCTATCATGATTCTTAACGCACTTCCAAAATTTGGCCCGATAAAAATAAAAAAATTAATAGAATGCTTTCATAACAACATTAGCAAAATTTTTGACAGCGAATTTACACCATCATTAAGAACCATATTATCCAAAGAAGATATTGAAACGCTGCTACAACATAAAAAATTTTTCGACAGTAATTTAGAAAATAAAAAATTGAGCACATTGCGCGGCAATTTCATTAGTATGCTCAACGACAAATATCCAGAACTATTAAAGCAAATACCTGATGCCCCTGTTGGACTATATTATATTGGAACTTTAAAAGAACGTACAAAAAACATTGCAATAGTAGGATCCAGATCGAACACAATATACGGCCTAAAAGTTGCACGCAAATTAGCAATGGAATTATCTATTCGTGGATTTTCTATAGTTAGTGGTATGGCACGGGGGATTGATGCTGCTGCTCATGAAGGCACAATCGCAGCAAATGGCCACACAATAGCAGTATTAGGAAATGGACTCGATATAATATATCCACAAGAACATAGTGATTTATATAGAAAAATCACAGAACATGGTGCAATAATTTCAGAATTTCCACTTGGCCGACGACCAGACAAACAAACATTCCCTATTAGAAACCGCATAATCGCAGGCTTATGTCATGCTGTAATCGTTGTTGAAAGTGATAATCATGGCGGCAGTATGATCACAGCAAGAATGGCAGGAGAATATGGTAGGCATGTTTTTGCTGTACCAGGTCGAATAGATGATATATCGAGCAGTGGATGTTTATCTTTGATAAAAGATGGTGCTACTATGTTAACATCAATCGATGATATTTTCGAAGAACTGCCATATCTCGATTCAACACCGCAACAAACCATGTTAAACTTCGATGACACACAAGAGCATTCATCTCATGATATCGCATGCCCAGTGGAAAAATGTGTATATGAAACGATATGCAATAGTGGCACAATTTCAACAGACAACATCATAGAAATATCAGGAATTCCTACGACGAAAGTACTACAAGCACTACAAATGCTGGAAATAAGAAAACTGATCTCTAAACGCTATGATGGATTATTCGAAATAACAAAATAAAAAACGTGTTATTGCCACATATAACTTTGTTTGGATGCAAGAACTGTTCCTTCAACATCTAAAACTTCTACTTTCCACGCAACTATGTCTTTTTCATTAAGATGTAATGATGTTATACCACAAAAAATCTCGGAAACATATGATGGGCGACCTTCAATTGGAGATAATGTATAAACTTGCGTATCATCCTTCAACGACCCTATCATGCTTATTCTAATAGAACATCCTTCAGGCAATGAGCTTACACGTTTATTTATTCCAACAATAAAATAAACACCATTGCGTTTACTATCATCATCTCGAACTACACAACGCATGCGTTCATGTTTTTTCCTGTCAGAAAAAAGCTCCGACAATGTTTTAAAATTACTATCTGACATCCGTTTGATTGTTACGTACTTTATCTTTAGTCGATGACTGCCATTATTTCGTACAACATGTTGATTGTGTCGTGCTTGTAACGGAACAATGACACAAAACACGCAAAAGATAAAAAACAATTTCCGCATAATTGACATTTTTATAACATGTTTTTGAGTCAGCTACAAGTTTCAATATTATTCCACGACTAACACATTCAATATTAAGACAATATCGACTGGCTTGGCTCCTATGCGTGGGATAACAAATGAAATGTTTTATAATATTCTTCATGAATTCGGCGAACCTGATTACTACATATCAGAATTTTTGCGAGTACATGCAACATCGACAATCCCACAAGAACTGGTATCATTTCTCAATAACCGCACAAACAAATCGCCCATACATTTACAACTGCTAGGAAGGGACGTTGATTTCTTGTTCAAAACTGCTCAGCAATTACAAAATTATCCTATTGCATCTATAAATTTAAATTTTGGATGTCCTATGCCAAAAATTAGTAAAAAAGGAGTCGGAGGAGCATTACTTCTAGAAGTATCTCTAATAGACGAAATACTATCTGCCATATCGCAACTTACTATCCCAATTTCCGTAAAAACACGGCTTGGATATTATTCTGCTGATGAATTTCCCAAAATTCTAGAACATCTCGCACAACATAATTTATCTGCTGTTTATATTCATGCACGAACAGTAAAAGGGTTGTACTCCGAACCAGTTGATTTCGAAACATTGTCATTAGCAAAAAAAATACTATCATGTAAAATAATAGCGAATGGAGATATTTCATCTCCTCAACAAGCTTTACACATAGCAAACATAACACATGCAGATGGTGTCCTAATCGGACGTGCAGCTATATCAAATCCATGGATATTTCGACAGATCAATGATATTAAATCTGGCAATCATCCTTTTATTCCAACACCAACAGATTATTTATCGTATGTGTCGCATATCACAAACTATGCATCTTCTAATGACGCACCTGAACATATACGTTCTGCGTGGACCAAAAAATATTTAGTGCCGCTGTCAAAAACATTAGACAAAACAGATATTTTGAGTGACAAGATCAAACATTCCACAACTTTGGAATCAATATTTTCATCATTTGAAACATTTTTTGACAAACACTACATCTAATCCTTTTCTACAACTCTAGCATTGCTTCATATAGAATTTTCGATACCACATCTGGCATGTCAATTATTTTAGACGGTCGAAGCGTAGCAGATACTATATTAAACAAAATAAAATATGAAATTCAGTCACATAAGTGCGAACCACGATTGTCGATAATATATGCAGGCAATAATAGTGCATCAGAAATTTATATTCGTAACAAACAATCTCGTGCATCAGAAATTGGGATAAAAACAGATCTCATCAAATTGCCAGCAACAACATCCGAAAACGAAATAATCGATATTATTCAATCAGCAAATAATGACGTCAATGTTAATGGAATCATAGTACAATCACCTATTGGAAACATTCATGATGCATCCAAAATCTTTAATAGTATACATCCGGGCAAAGACGTCGATGGATTCTGTGATACAAATCTAGCAAAATTGGCCAAAGGAGATCAATCTGGAATCATACCATGCACACCACTTGGAATCATTACATTATTACAACATTATGGAATATCAGTATCCGAGAAACATGTTGTGATTATAGGCCGTAGTGCTATAGTTGGACGACCATTGTCTCTGTTACTATCTCAAAAATCATCTATTGGAAATGCAACAGTCACATTGTGCCATGCTCATACAAAACAACTATCAACAATAACAAAATTAGCAGATATCATCATAGTTGCGATTGGGAAAAAACATTTTTTAACAGAAGATATGGTTTCGTCAAATAGTGTCATTATTGATGTCGGAATCAATCGTGAATCACACGACAATGACAACAATTATTCATTATTCGGTGATACTGATTTTGAACGAATTCAACAAAAATGCTATGCAATAACACCTGTACCTGGTGGAATTGGACCAATGACTGTAGCAATGCTCATGCAAAACACATGGTTAGCTGCAAAAAAACAACGTAACATATTATAGTTTTTTATCTTACAAGAGCTCATAAAAGCTGCATATGTTTTAATACAACAGATCCAATCTTGTAAAATATTTTATATCTCGCATTATGTCATTTTAAAATGAATATTTTAATAGCTGCATCAGAATGCGAACCATTTGTTAAGGTTGGAGGACTTGGAGATGTTGTACTATCATTGGCAAAAGCACTACATTCACTTGGACATGATGTACGCATAGTATTACCAAAATATTCAACAATCAACTTTGTGTCTGAATGCCAAACAATAAATGGTCCATTATTTGTAAACATGGGATATGGATTGGAATTTGCACAAGTATTGGGAACAAAGTACTACAATATACCGATTTACTTTATAGAATTTAATAAATATTTCTATCGTGATGGTATTTACGGAGAAAATGGAGATAGTTATCATGACAACTGGCAACGTTTTGCGTTCTTCAATCGTGCAGTAATTGACTTGTGCGAACACATACATTTTTCACCAGATGTTATTCATGCAAATGATTGGCCAACAGGGCTATTACCAGCGTTAATGACAACTAATAACATTCCATCAACTGTACAAAAATCATCCACTGTGTTTACAATTCATAATATGGCACATCATGGATATGCACCAAAAGAATTATTAAACTTTGTTGGTCTCCCAGACCATTATTTTCACCCTTTCGCGATGGAAGCATGTGGCGGTATAAATGTCCTCAAGGGCGCCATTCAATTGGCAGATAAAATCACAACTGTCAGTCCGACTTATGCTGAAGAAATAAAATCATCAGAACAAGGATATGGCTTAGATAATGTTTTACGGTATCGCGCAGCGGACTTATGTGGCATTTTAAACGGAATAGACTTAACAACGTGGGACCCTGAAACTGACAAAATGAT
>CAZPRW010000045.1:0-6217 GCA_964589405.1 uncultured Opitutales bacterium
CGAATTGCCCATTTAAGTAAATTTCGTGAATATCATCGATCAATGCTTGGTCGGACATGTCAATATTATCACCTAATAATTGTGATGATATCACTAATATATTCATTAAGTGATTCTTTTAGCATCATTGATTAGGATTTTCAAGAATTTCTTAAATAAAATGACTTGGCCCATATGGAGGATTTTATTATCATCAGGCTATCGTGATGGTTGGGATTAGAACGATAGGAATATGCATAACATTATTATTTATATGTAATTATGGATATTGTGATGATATTTACCAATTGATGCATCATGTATGTGATAATCGAACAGCATGTAGACATCATACAACAAAACATCATAATCGAACAATATCTGATGTTATTAATGAACATAATGAGAATATTAATATTTCTGATAATAGCTGTTCAATTCGTGATGACGAAATTTCTGATAAAAGTGAGGAATGTATTAAAAAAACCGCAGGAAGGTCGATAAAGACTACAGAGGATTCTTGTCGAGATGGTGAATCGATCGTCATTACACAAGATGTATTACCAGCAAAACGTATTTCACCATCATTAATATTCCCACATGATGAACTGGATGTCCGTGATGAAACACGTGATGATTTATTGAATTGTGTTGATACGCAATGGTCATTGCCGACAGTTCCAGACAACGACGAAAAAATACATACAAAAACATTATATAATAATCCATTATCACAAAAAATTCATGAAATTATAATCCCACATATTCAATTTTCTAATGCTCCATTGTCGAATGTTATCGATACATTGTCGAATTATGCAGAACAATATCAATCCTCAAACAGTGGTACTTCACAATGTATAAATTTTATATTATTGGATGCTGGTGCTGATAAAGCAGCACATGATATTTCATTAAATTTAAAAAATTTATCATTATATCGTGTAATTGAATTAATATCACAATCTGCCAATCTGCAATTTGATATAACACATGATACTGTAATATTTTATCATAAGAGCCGCGTAGAAGATATTGTCGAGACAGAATTTTTTCCAATATCTCGTGCGACATTAATACGATTGACTGGTGTTCAAACAATAAACCATCATGATATGTCATATGACGATAATCACAATACTATCATTGATGATGAACGTGCTATAAAAGAATTCTTTCATCGTGCAGGAATAGATTTTTCGGATTCGACAACGAATTCATTGGCATTCGATGGTGCTCAAATAATCGTCACGACGACACATAGAAATCTGGAAAAAATTGGACGAATTTTACAAAAATATACTGAAGTGCAGCAGGTTGAAATAGAAACAAAATTTTTAGAAGTACAACAAGGAGTATTGGAAGAATTAGGCCTTCGATGGAATATTTCCAATCGAGATGGCAGTAAAGCATTTTTCAGCACTGGTAAGACATCCGATGGAGTTGCATATGATAATTTAAGAACATTATCACAAGCATTTGCATCAAATAATTTTTCTAGTGGGGATGGGAAAATTGTCAGTACAAGAGAGACACCGATTACCGTAACGAACAATTCACCAAATATTCCAGGACAATTGAATTTGGGCATAGATTCTATTCCATTATCAAATTTTACAGGAGTATTAAATAGTGTACAATGTAATGTATTGATACAAGCATTGGAACAGCATACAGGGACTGACCTGATGAGCGCACCGAAATTAACAGTATTATCTGGAAAAACAGCAGATATTACAGTAGCAATGGAATTGCGATATCCTCAACATTATGGAGATACACATTCTGAAGTCGGTGCGGGATCATCGTTCGGGACATCTTCAAGTTCTGCTGGTGTTACAATAACATCTGGCACACCACAAAATTTTACTATGCGAAATATTGGTGTTGAAATGAGTGTGACCCCGACAGTAGAAGTTGATAAAACAATCAGTTTGCAGTTAGAACCGAAGGTGACAGAATTTGAAGGGTTTGTGGAATATGGTGGTGTTAATGTTGCTGTTTCTTCTGGGACAACAGTGACCGTGCCATCAGGGTTTTATCAACCAATTTTTTCAACACGAGAAATTCATACAGAAGTAAATATTTGTGATGGTGCTACAGTAGTAATGGGTGGTTTGACCCGTGAAGAGGTAAAAGAAGTCCATGACAAAGTGCCGATATTGGGAAGTCTGCCATTATTGGGAAAGTTGTTCAAATCAAAAAGTGAAACTACACAAAAACGGAATTTATTGATCTTTGTGACAGCACATACTATTTCTCCAACTGGAGAACCATTGGTACAAAAATCAGCACAAAATATTAATAATAGTATAGATAAATAATATTTAAAAATATTATGAGGGAATTATTTCATACAATATTCCCGCATTTTTCTGGATGGAGAGTTATTATTTTCTGTCGATTGATTTTCGACATCAGAAACTAATGCATTTAATACCAATCCTACCATAAATAATAATAATACAAGGTTTGAACCACCATAGCTCATAAACGGCAATACCATCCCCTTTGTTGGCAATAATCCTGTAACGACACCAACATTGATCACTACTTGATATGCTAATGTCAGAGATATTCCATATGATAAGTATCTGTAAAATTTATTAATTAAATTTTTTGATGCTACCATGATACTGATAAACAGTGTAAAATATATACATAAAATTATAATAGCAGCGATACTGCCAAGCTCCTCACTAAAAATAGGGAAAATAAAATCGGTATGAGATTCAGGAAGGTATACTATTTGTTGGCGACCTTCCCCAAGTCCTTTTCCAAATAAACCACCGGATACAAACCCTAACATTCCTTGCCACAATTGATATGCACCGCCCAATTTGTTATTTTCAACATCCAGAAATGCAACAATACGGCGCATACGTGTAGGGTTTAAATATATCAATATCGAGATCAGACAACCACCTAATCCCATTGCGCATGACATATACAATAGACGACTGCCTGCCAATACTAATACAGTAAAAGTTACTGCTCCCATCAGAATGGCTGTGCCATAGTCCGGTTCTAATAATATTATTATACATACAATCCCGGCGATGCTCAATGGTGTAAAAAATCCATATCGGAAAGTATGCATATATTCATGTGTGCGTTCGCAATACATCGCAACCCATCCAATCAATGCGATTTTGGCAAATTCTGACACTTGAATATTCATACTGCCAATACTTATCCACCGACGTGATCCATTGACCAATCTACCAATCCCAGGGATCAATACTAAAATCAGCCCAATAGATAATATAAATAAAATTTTTCCACTATGCCGTTTAAAACATTGTAGGTCCATTAAACTTCCGCAAAGAAAAAATGGTACTCCAATGGCACACCATGCTAACTGTTTAAGAAAATAATTATTAGATTTTATAAATGATAAGCTCGCACTAGATAGTGTTACCAGTCCACATGCTATTAATGTAAGTACACTGCATAAAATAAACCAGCCGGCTTTTTGCCGGCTGAAATATTCATAATATCGTTCTAATTTAGCAATGAACATATTATATTTTAATTGTTGATTTCAACAACAGGGATTTCTTCAAAGTTGTCGAAGAAATCATCAGTGACAACATCTGGATGTGAAATAGGTGTCATTGATGATGTTTCCTGGATGATTTTCTTTTCAGGGATTAACAATTGTTTGCCAGCTTGTAATGGTGTTTGTGTACTAATGTTGTTCAACGTTGCGAGTTCTTGTTTGTCAACATTTAACCGTTGTGCAATACTAGATACTGTATCACCATACTGTATTGTGTATAAATTGCCATTATCAGTGATTGCTGGTGGTTGAACATTTGATTGTACATTATGCACAATAGGTGTTGGTTTATTTGTTACAACAGCATCCTTTGTAGGAATTTTTAATGTTTGTCCAATTTGTAGACGTTCAGGACTGCTGATATTATTTACACGCATGAGATCTGCCTGCGATACCCCAAACCGTTTTGCGATGATATATATGCTATCCCCACGTATAACAGTATATGTTCCATCACTGGCTAATTTCGGTGCTGTCGTAACGACGGTTTCACGAGCATTTGATGGCAACATTAATTTTTGACCAACACGTAATTTATCAGATGATAAATTATTATTATCGCGCAATTCTTTTACCGAAATGCCATATTTTCGTGAAATTTTATATAACGAATCTCCAGCGACAACAATATATTCTTTGCCACCATTTTCTTTTCCCTGAATGATTGCTTGTGAAATATTTGCTTTAGAACATGGAATTTCGAGAGACTGTCCTATGCGCAATACGGTAGTCTTGTCGATACCATTTGTTTGCATGATATCATTCGGTTTTACATGAAATTTACGTGCGATTCCATAGATGGTGTCTCCCTTTTTGACAACATATGTTGTTGTTTCACACACTTCAGGGACACTTTTTTCTTCTTTGACCTGCTTTATTATGATTTCCTGTTCTTGTTGTACTGGTTCTGGTTGCCGTGGTTTTTTCCGCATACTAGCACCATCAGCTGCTACTTGTGGTGCGACAGCTGGAGCGACATTGGATGGTCGGCTGTCATTATTGTTCATCATAGAACAGCCTGACATCATTACTAATGGCACGCTGATAAACGCAATAAATACATGTCTCGCTTTCATATCAGGAAAAAACCTCTTTGCATCACTATTATCTAACATTTATTATTCAAACTCAAACTTAAAACACCGTTTTTAAAAAAATTTCCACGTTCACTATATCCTTTGAACCAATCCAAGCTAGAATATCCTGGGCTCAATACAATATCATCACCATCTTCTGCCATCCAATATGCTTCTCGCACAATATTATTCATGACGGTTTGAGCATCATTATTATAATGGAATAACATACACGATATACTTTTTGATAGCTGATCATCTGCCTTTACAGCATCATACAATTGCTTTCCAGAAGATCCCATTATTAATAATGCTTTTACTTTATTCCGTATGATATTTAAAAACTCTGGAATTGGTTCTTCTTTTGATTTCCCACCAGCGATTAAGATGATAGGTTTATCAAATGATTTCAATGCACCATTTAGAGCATGAAAATTCGTTGCTTTAGAATCATCCCAAAATGTTACTGATTTGGTAATATTTGCATCAATATTATTGGAATATATTGTAGAAATTTTTTGTAGACGATGTGGTGGAATAGAAAATTCTAATGTCGCTTGTTCCAGGACAGATTGTTCAAACTTACATGTTTTCCAGAATGCATTTACTAATGCGAAATTTTCGCGTTGTGTCTTAATGTTTAATGGAGATGATTCCGGCAATCCACTATGATCTGTGCATATTGTATATGATTGTCGAATATTATCTAGTTCAAAACGATGTGCAAAAGCATCAACACTCGGACCGACAAAACAAGTGGAAGAATACTGGTTTGGTCGTCGTACTAGGTGCAACAACTGTGATTTGCACAGAAAATATTCTTTTGGAGTGCTATGGACATCAAGATGATCGTTGTCAAAATTTGTCCATAAAACAAAATCTGGTGAAAACAATGTTGTGCCGTCCATTTGAAATGAACTGACTTCAACAATCGCCCATGTGTCTTTTGTATGCTCGGATGCTACAACGTCAGAAAATGCAATGCCTATATTTCCTGCTTTCCTGGCATCGATGCCGTATTTTTGCAGCGCAAATGTCAAAAATTCTGTTGTAGTTGTCTTTCCATTAGTCCCTGTTATTGCAACGATTTTTCCGGTCCAAAAACAACATGCAAAATCCAATTCAGTCAAACAAGTACATCCATTTGATATCGCACACGATACCCATGGATGTGTCATTGTAAAACTCGGGCTACGAACAATGACATCATATTGTTTGGCGTCATTATTAGAAAACGAAGTGTGACACTCTCCATACGCATCAAATATTTTATATTCGATATCATGTTTTTTGCACAATCTTGCGACAGCACTGCCAGTCACTCCATTGCCCAAAATGCCGATTTTTTTAATATTTTTAATGTATGTACGCTGGTCCATAGAATATAATGGCTAACGTTAATAAAATGCATAAACATTGTATTGCGAATGCTACTTTGACGATACGACGTTCACTATTTCCTTTAAGTTCGAAATGGTGATGTAATGGTGACATTAGAAAAATTTTTTTACGAAAAAATTTCTTAGATGTCATTTGTAACATTACTGACAATGCTTCTACAACAAAAAGTATTCCAACTAAGAGCAATGTAAATGGTTGA
>CAZPRW010000046.1:0-6217 GCA_964589405.1 uncultured Opitutales bacterium
ATAATGCATAACCATCGCTTGTATGCATACCATGCACAATGGCATGGTATAATTTAAACGAGAGCAATGATTGAACATCATCTTCTGGTAAAACTTCTAACTGTTGTTTTAAAAGATATTCTGCTTCATCAACCCTACCTGCTTGTTTCAATAATAAAGCACATATTCGAACAAATGGATATCCATTCCTTTGCAACCTATATACTTTGCACAATGACATGCTTTGATCGATCAATGCACTTGTATCATATTTTGACGATAATTGCATAACGAATTGCATGATAAATGCTTGTATCTGTGCAGATTGTCTACTAGAAGATGCTGCCATCAATGCTTCTTCTTGCATCATTGACATGTTATTTATATCACCATTTATCATGGCAATAATGCTCTTCATTGCCAACATCCAGCATCGCTCCGATGACAACAATTGAAAATCATCGATCTGTGAAAATATTTTAATACATTTTTTCCAATCGCCAGAAAACGCACTCGTAATAACTGCATGTAGTCGCAAACGATTTTTTATTACATCATCGTGACATTTTTCTATCACATCGATCAAATCATGACTAAGAACTGCCAACCTGCTCCAATCACCATTTCCTAAATAAGCACTAGACAGTCCAAGTAAAGCCGAACAATGTTCTTCTTCAGTAATGGAATCACGATTCAAGGCCTGTTGAAACAACGTTTGCGACAATGAAAACAGACCAATACGATATGCTAATTTTCCATTCTTTATATAGTCATCACATTTTGTCAAAAGGCGATCTTCTGCCTCAATAAACGGCACTGAGGTAACATTTTCAAATGCTGAGACCTGCCGCCAAGACAGACAGCACATAATGACTATCATCAACCATCTGAACATTTATTCCACCGTTACTGATTTTGCCAAATTACGTGGTTTATCAACGTCACACCCACGCAATAACGCAATATAATACGCAAACAATTGCAATGGAATACTTGCTAATATCGGCATTACTGCTTCATGAGAATCTTGAATAACGATCAAATCATCGACACAATCCGATGACAACATACAAGATTGCGATACAATCGCTATTACTTTCGCCCCACGCGCTCTAACCTCTTGAATATTCGATACCGTTTTCGATAGCATATCCTTATTCGTTTCAATAAAAACACATGGACATTTTTCAGAAATCAACGCAATTGGACCATGTTTCATTTCAGCAGCAGGATATCCCTCCGCATGAACATATGAAATTTCCTTCAATTTCAACGCCCCTTCTAATGCTAATGGGAACATCGCTTGCCGCCCAAGAAATAACATATCTTCATACTGAAAATATTTTTGTGCAATATCATGTACAAGGTCTTTCATTTGAATGACATCTCGCACTTTATTTGGCAGTTCAATCAATGCATTTGACAATGACGTTCCTTCATTGAAACTCATGCTCCTTAATCTTCCGAAATAAAGTGCCAACATAGCAGATATACACAATTGCGCAGTAAATGCTTTCGTTGACGCCACTCCAATTTCCGGACCAGAATGTTGATAAATCCCTCCATCCGCTTCACGAGCGATAGTAGAACCAACAACATTTGTTATTGCTAACGTACGATATCCCTTCCTCTTCGCTTCCTGTAATGCAGCCAAAGAATCTAATGTCTCCCCTGATTGACTAACAATAAACACCAATGTATTTTTATCTAACGGAGCATTGCGATATCTAAACTCTGATGCATATTCAACGTCGACAGGAATCCGTGCATATTTTTCTATCAAATATTCAGCAATTAAACAAGCATGCCATGCTGTCCCACATGCACAAAACAACAAACGGTCGATTTGCCGCAGATCAACAGCACTCAATTGAAGACCCCCAAATTTTGACGTGCTCATGTCGTCTGAAAACCGTCCACGCATGGCATTTTCTAATGATATTGGCTGTTCGCAAATTTCTTTTAACATATAGTGATCATAAGATCCCTTGGTGGCATCTTCCACTTGCCAATCGAGAGTACATGTCGCTGCTTGAATATTTTCATTCTTCATAGTAACAACAGAGAATCTGTCTTTCGTCATATGCGCTAATTCACCATCATTCAGATACACAACATTTTTAGTATGGGCAATAATAGCACAAGCATCACTAGCGACGAACATTTCATTATCACCTACGCCGACAATCAATGGTGAACTTTTTCTTGCAGCTACTATTTCACCTGGAAACAATTTACAAAGCACAGCAATGCCGTACGTCCCTCTAACGTGCAACAATGCTTTCTGCACACTTGTTAAAAATATGTTCTGCGATTCTTTTTCTTTTTTAAAATGATACGATATTAAATTTGCTAATACTTCTGTATCAGTATCTGAATAAAACGAATACCCTTGCTGTGTTAAAAACTTTTTTATTGATTCATAATTTTCAATGACTCCATTATGAACTATAGCAAATAACCCATCAGAACTGATATGAGGATGTGCATTTTCCACCGATACCCCACCATGAGTAGCCCATCGAGTATGTCCTATACCAACATGTCCAAACCGTTGGTAATCAGTGATCGCATTAGATAAATTTTTCACACGGCCAAGTTGTCGTTCAATGACGAAATCACCATTGTCCAACCCTGCTATTCCTGCTGAATCATAACCACGGTATTCCATGCGCTCCAGACCATCAATAATGACCTGCGCTGCATCTTTATCGCCAATATACCCAATGATACTACACATATGCTCCCATAACTAACACACACCTGTTCTTTTGGCGAGAAAAATAATTTAGTGCCTTTCTTAAAAATCCAACAAAAATCCTTTGCAAAAAAAAAAAAACGGTTACAATTCTACATCGACATGAGTGAGAGTACGAATATTTCCACACAATCGGGCCAGATTAATCAAACACAGAGCAAGCAGCCAGCTAAAGATCCTGAATATCAAATAACCGATTCCTCAGACAAACAGTCCATAACAGAGCCCAAACCAGAACTATCTGCTAAACAAGAACTTCTGGAACGATATTGCGGACTAGAACAATTGACAGAAGGAAAAATCACAAAAGGTGAAGAACTTGGCTCAGGCGGCCAAGGTACAATCTACGAAGGAACATTGGAAACAAACGGCAAAACAACCAATATTATTATAAAAGAAGACATTACTGATGCTGATATTGATACTGATATTGATGGGGTAGAACACGAAACACGAGCATCGTCTGAGCTCATGAATAAAGCAAAAGCGAATTTAATCAAAGGCGACAATTTAATCAGCAGCCAAGAAGGATTCGCCAATGTAGTCTTCCAACAAGAAATAAATGGTCAACATGTCCAAAGGAAAGTCACAGGGGTTGACGGACGCAAGGCAATCGGCAATATTAAGAATGAGGAAAGTAAAGACGCTACAGACGAGCGAATTGACCTTTATAAAACAGAAACAGGACGTCCTAAAAACATTCATCAACCTTTAATGCTTGCCAGACAATTGTTGAATGGTGTCCATGCCATACACGAACAAGGGAAAATACATGGCGACTTAAAGCCTCAAAACATCATGTTGGAACAAACTAAAGAAACCGTTACTCTCGATGACGGCAGCAAAAAACAAACAGAAGTTACAAATCTAGAAATAATAGATTTAGGGCTTGCTGTTAAACAAGGCGAAAACTACATCGGCTATTCTAGTAATGCAGCGCCAGAGGTTAAATATTCGTGTAATCACAACACCATATGTAAAGCAAGAACAACAGCCGATATTTACACGGCAAACACAATATTATGTGAATTACTATTCGGAAGATATGATGAGCATTTTCATGAACTTTTTTATCGTGCACGTGTTGCAGAGAATATAAAAAGAGAATATAATGAATCAACCAAGAAAATAACCCAAAATGAAATACCAAAATGGTTGAAACGTCTTCTACAAAAAGCCAATGAACTGCCGAATGGCGAACAATTATATCCGCCTGCTATTTATCAAGCAATAGAAGATTTAATCGTTCGCATGTGTGCAATTAATCCAGAAGACCGTCCTAGCGCACAATATTGTTTAGCTGTCTTAAATGATATAGCTCTGTGTACTGAAGCTATGCAAAACGGCATCAAAATAGAGAAGCCTATGATCACTGGAACAACGTTACAAGCAACACAATTAATCTCAGGCTTGAATGAATTGAACAAAAAGGCAGAACTAACACCAAAGGAAAAAGAAACAAGAGAAGTTCTTATATACAATCTTCAACGAAACTTTTGTGTCGACGAATCACAACAAGCTCTTATCGAACAAACAAAGCAAGCAACATTATCTCGCATGAAAACCGAGTTAAAAGGCCTGAAAGACAAATTAGGTAGCTTAGATGTACATGATGGCAATCTTTACACGAAAATTACAACATATATCAGTGTTGTGCAAGAAGGAAAATTTCCTAATCCGGCCATTTTTACGAGTCTTGAAAATCACTTGACACTCTTAACAAGACTTAAGAATCTGCAAACACAGTTAGAAAATGATGGTCTTGCAGAAAGTGACCTTTGCAAGATAGCCTCAAAATGTATTGATGACTTAAACAGCATGACGCTAATTTGTACTGATACTTATATAGATTTCGACGATCTTGCAACACAACTAACTACATTGAACAATCTGCAAGCAAAACTGAAAAAAGCGGGGATTGAAAGAGGCGGTCTTTATGACAAAATCAAAGAAGGCATTAATGCTTTAAGCAACTTGAAACTACTTGAGACAAACTATCTCAAAAATCTTAAAAATTCTGCAACGCAATTAATGACATTGAACAATTTGCAAGCAAAACTGAAAAAAGCAGGGATTGAAAGAGGCGGACTTTATAACGAAATCAAAAAAGGCATCAGTGATTTAAGCGACTTTAAATCAATTGATGCAAACGGCTTCGAAAATCTTGAAGATTTTGTAACGCAATTAATAAGAGTTAAAAAACTGCAAAATTACATGCGAAAAAAAGGAATAGACTACGACAAACTTCATCAAATAGTCACAGACTATATCAGAAACTTAAACAGCCACAAATTTGTAAATAATACTCAAACAAACAACCTAACAAAACAAATTGAAGCAAGACTAAGGTAATAACGGCAAACAAATGCAGGTCGCAGAAAACATCTAAAACTACTCAAAAGCGGAAATTCTTCATATCATGCGAGTTAACCGCTAGAGTGTATTGATGTAAATCTTGATATACTCAAGGCTTTATATCTGACATCTGGCATGTTCAAAATTTCACATCTGGCATGCCAGAGAAGAATTTCCGTAGAATTTCGGCACGGCGAGTATCAATGTCGATTTGCTTTAATTGTTTTTGCAACAACACTTGTATATGTGCATTTTGCATACGCATAACAATCAAATGCAATGAACTTCGCCATTCTTCCGGCAAATATCCCATATCAACTGCAAGCAGCACGAATGATATATAATTCATTGCATCAACTGTATTAATACAATAGCAACCACGCAAAATCCCAATAGAACGACCAATATTATCACACAATGCAACCCAACGCTCTTTCTTCAACATCTCACGCGCATTCGTCTCATAATCCATGACAGAACGTATAATCTGGCATAATCGAGACAATATATCTGCTTCAGATAGCCCTAATGTTTGCTGATTGGAAATTTGAAAAAAATTACCATGTGCTTCCGATCCCTCACCATATATTCCTCGAACAACAAATCCAAGCTTCTGAACAGAATGTATCAAATTATAAATCTGTTTGGTCAACACTAATGCTGGCAGATGTACCATTACAGATGCTCGCATCCCAGTACCTACATTCGTCGGACATGATGTCAAATATCCATATTGATCATCAAATGCTATATTTAGTCCATCGTTCAAAACATCATCAATTTCATTAGCACGACCAAACATTTCACGGAAATTTAAATCTGATCCAAATACTTGTACACGAAGGTGATCTTCTTCATTGATCATAACGGAAACCAAATGATCACGTGTCATTACCAAACGCGGTTCATTGACCTCCTGTAAAAATTCTTGACTGCATAAATGGCGTTCAACCAATGCTGTACGTTCATACTCCGATAAATCATTAATGTTAAATGTTGAACAATCTTTAAACAATGGTAGCTTTTTCAGAACATTTTCACATCGATCAGAAACATCGCGTAAATCATTACGACAAGCATATTTTACAAACTTTACATCGGATAAATTTCTTTCCAATCTAATTC
>CAZPRW010000047.1:0-5975 GCA_964589405.1 uncultured Opitutales bacterium
AAGAGAACATTTAAAAAATTTCGTACCATTATTGCATGATTTAAAAAAACATTCTCCAAATAAGATTGATTATATTGCTTATACTTCTGAACCTGGATTGCCAGGGTGTGTTCATGTCGGTCGTGCGGTAGCAGAATCATTAAGTTTGTTATTGAATATTCAGACTATTCCTGTGAATCATTTGTACGGACATTTGTTTTCGCCATTTATTCCTGTTCATGCAGAATATGCAAAACGATTTGATGAAAAAATAAAATCCTATTTGCCGTTTATTGGATTGTTGGTGTCTGGTGGCAACACAATTGCATATGAGGTTGATGAGTCATTTTCAATAAAAATATTGGCTGCGACTGTTGATGATGCAGCAGGGGAGGCATTTGACAAGGGTGCGAAGTTATTGGGAATGCCATATCCTGGTGGTGCATTGATAGAAAAATTAGCAATAAATGGAAATTCTCGTGCATATGATTTTCCACGTGCATTTTCTCATACCAAAGAAATGAAGTTTAGTTTTTCTGGATTGAAAACGAGTTTGCGATATTTTATAGAGAAATTTGATGGTAATATTGAAGATTCTTTGCCGGATATTTGTGCATCATATCAAGCAGCAATAGTAGATGCATTGGCAATGAAATTGGATCAAATATTGGAAGAACGGCAATATGTAAGGTCTGTTTGTGTAAGCGGTGGGGTGTCAAATAATAATACATTGCGTAGTGTATTAGAATTAGTTGCTAGACGTCATAAAAAAGAATTTCTATTGCCATTACGTAAGCATACAGGAGATAATGCGGCAATGATAGCGTTTGTTGGATTTATAATGACAACATTCGGTTTGCAATCGGTGTAATACAAAAAGTTGTTATTTTTTGGCCAAATATTCATTTGCAAGTTGTGCGTTATTTTCTGGACAACTGACATTTTATTGTTTCTCATACAGAATTGTTAGAGACGATGTCAGAATATATTGAGGTTATAGGTAAGATTGTTGCTGTGTTGCCGGGAACGATGTTTCGTGTAGAGTTACAAAACAAACATGTTGTGTTGGCGCATATTTCAGGAAAGCTTAGGAAGAATTTTATAAAACTCATGATAGGTGATGTTGTCAAGATGGAGATGAGTCCGCAGGATCTGCAAAAGGCTCGTATTATTTTTCGTATGAAAAATGCTGATGTGCAAAGAAATGCACCGATACGCAGTTTTGGACCACGGTCAAAACGATAGAATTTTGTATATGAGGGCCGTTTGCTGTGAATAATGACAGCGATACGATAGTAGCGTTGGCTACACCTAAAGGAATGTCTGCTATAGCAGTTGTTCGGTGTAGTGGTGGTCTTAGTCGAGATATTATTTCTGACTTGTTGCACGGCAAAGAAATCATTCCTAACAACTGTGTGCATATGTATTATTGTTCTCAAAATGGTGATGTTATAGATGACGTCATGGTAGTATATTTTCAGCATGGACATTCTTATACAGGAGAAGACAGCATGGAAATATTTTGTCATGGCAATATGTTGATAGTTGATGCTATTTTGAAAGATTTATGTTGCCGTGGTTGCAGAATGGCAGTTGCTGGTGAGTATACTAAACGTGCATTTTTAAATCATCGTATGGATCTTACGCAGGCAGAAGCTGTTGCTGATTTGATTCATTCTGACAGTGTTCATGCTAGAAATGTTGCCCAAAATCAATTGAGTGGTGGTCTGAGTGAGAGGATTAATGATATTAGTCAAAATATTTTGACATTATTATCAAAGGTAGAATTTGATATAGATTTTTCTGACGATGAAATGACATCATCGAGCATTGATATTAATGGTCTGCGATCTGAGATTGATAAGATAAATGAATGCCTTCAATCATTGATCGCGAGTAATCGGTTCAGGAAATCTATAGACAGCCATCACAATATGGTAATTATCGGTGCTCCGAATGTTGGCAAGAGCAGCCTGTTAAATTTTTTATTAGATGAGGACCGTGCGATTGTAAGTAATATTGCAGGAACAACGCGAGATGTTGTTTCTGACAATATCCGGTTTGGTGATGTTGTAGTAAATTTGTGTGATACGGCAGGAATGCGCAATGTTGGGACATGTGAAATCGAGGATATTGGCATACGAAAAGCGGTAGAACAAGCTAAGCATGCTGATCTTTTTTTGATCGTAGTTGATGGCTCTAATGGTATTGTTCCTGTGTTTTCAGACGATATTATGAATAAAATTCATTCTGATAATTGTTTGATTGTTGTGAACAAACATGATTGTGGACATGACGATTTTGCGGATTTTCTGCCAGCGATTGATCATATATCAATTTCATTAAAAGATGGATATCAATTGCCATTATTACGACAAAAAATATTAGATTTATGTAATAGATTTTCATCGGAGAACGATAATGTTGATATCTCAGTAAATGCGCGGCATGTTGAAATTTTGTGCCGTGTACAAGATTCTATTGATCGTGCAAAAAATGGTCTGATGTCAGAACATGGTATCGAGATTGTTGCTAGTGATATTCGCAATGCCCTTGATCTATTAGGAGAAATTACTGTGCCTTATGATAACGAAGAGATGTTAGACAGAGTGTTTTCGCAATTTTGTGTAGGGAAGTGATTCCATTGTTGTGCGCATGTCCATTAATTCGCATTTAGATTATTAAATTTTTGTATGTAGTCATTGATTTGTATCATTAATATTTGACATGCTAAGTAGTTGTTTGTGTTAAAGGAGTGATGTTTTTTTGAAAAAATATAATGTTTGTTATTGACACAATATGCGGTAATCGTAGCTTGCAAGACGTTGGCAACGGGGTAGTAGTTCAGTTGGTTTAGAACGCCAGCCTGTCACGTTGGAGGTCGCGGGTTCGAGCCCCGTCTATCCCGCCATTTGTTGTTTTTTTTTGGCTAGTGCTGATTTGAGCTTAATTTTAGGGCGTTGTTTTCTGTAAAATGGTTTTTCTGGTTGGTTTGTGATTATAATTACGTGGTCTTTTAGCGCATGTTTTGTTGGTTATCGAATCGAGCGTCTAATTATTGTTTTTGTTGTAATTTATGTGTCTGGTGATGTGTACTCTGTAGGTAACGTGAGTATGACGTTGAGCTTTGATTGTTTGAAAAAATATCGCCAAACAAATCTTCTAATTTTTGATTCATGAGGCGATGTAAAGTTTTTTGATTTTTTTTAAGATTTCCTAGATAGTAATCTGCTTCAAACGGATTGTTTGGACAATCTAGGTCTTTTATCGGGAATGTTTTTGTTTGATGTTCAAATGAATTTTCGTCTCTCAAAAGGTATGTCACTTCGTAAGTATTTGGCATAGGAACTCCGCCTATAACGTCAAAACATCCGTAATTATTGCAATGAATATGTGCAATTTGGTTGGTTGTATTTGGTTTATCAAGAACGTTACAAACTGTATTAAATTTTACATCATTACATACTTCATTTACTCCATGCAATTCTACTACAATTTGTTTGAATTGGCTCATTATTTCGCTCGGAGTTTCAGCGAAAACTTCCCATTTAGCATCTTCAATGTCGCATTTTAGAATTAAATTATGATTGTTTTTATGTCCATTCGCTATGATTATTTCTTCTATTGTTTTTAGATTAGAATTTTCTTTTGATGTTCCGGTTATGCCAGTTTTAAAAAAATGAAAATGTTTATGTTCCGCTGGCAGTCCATTAATTGTGCGATCATACATATATACATCAATGCCGCGATTTGCAATGTCGTAGCCCCATGATACATCATCAGAAATGCCGAAACTATGGGCAATTGTGTTGGTTAGATCGTCAATCATAACACAACCATCATCATACTCACGACCTACACGAATTTTGTTTTTACTGAGTACATCAAAAGGTATTAATTTTGATAATATTTTGTGCGCTCGACGACCAAATAATTTGGTGTTCCATTATATTGACGTTCTGCTTAGCAATTGTTCCAATTTATATTGTTTACATTTTTTCATGGTTGAATGCGTCATATAAATAACAGATAAATATTTGCAAAAGAAATATTATGCTATTGGAAAAACAACATGCCACACCAACGTGTGTATTGGTGTGGCATTGGTTAGTGGTTTTCTTTGCTAGACAATGTCTGATTATTTGTCAGTTAGTGCCGCTTGTGCAGCAGCAAGTCGTGCAACAGGAACTCGATTTGGTGAACAGCTAACATATGATAATCCGATCTTGTTGCATAATTTTATGGATGCTGGATCACCGCCATGTTCTCCACAAATTCCTATTTTGATATCGCTGCGTGTGGAACGTCCGCGTTCACATGCTATTTTTATCATCTCACCAACTCCATGTTCGTCAATTGAAGCAAATGGGTTAGTTGTAATGATTTCTTGTTCTAAATATTGTGGAAGGAAACTATTGGCATCGTCACGACTCATTCCTAGTGTTGTTTGTGTCAGATCATTGGTTCCAAAACTGAAGAATTCTGCTTCCTTTGCGATCTCTCCTGCACATAGACAAGCACGTGGAATTTCGATCATGGTGCCGATTTTGTATGATAGTTTTATTCCAAGTTCTTTTTCGATCTTAGCAGCTGTCTCACGTATCAATTGTGCTTGGTTATTGAATTCTGCAGCGAATGTTGTCAATGGGACCATTATTTCTGGTTGTACATCAATACCTTCGCCCTGTACTTTTGCAGCTGCTTCAAAAATAGCACTCGCTTGCATACGTGTGATTTCCGGATACGAAATCCCCAGTCTGCATCCGCGATATCCTAACATAGGATTGCTTTCCGACATTGATTCCACACGTAGCTCAAGATCATTAGCATTAATATTAAGCTTTTTAGCGAGGGCTTCAATCGCGTGTTTTTCATGTGGCAAGAACTCATGTAACGGTGGGTCGAGCAAACGAATTGTTACAGGGAATCCTCGCATTTCACGGAAAATTCCTTCGAAATCAGAACGTTGTAATGGTTTTAATTTATTTAGTGCTGCTTCACGTGCTTCTGTGCTGTTGGCTAATATCATTTCGCGCATGAAATCAATACGTTCCCCTTCGAAGAACATATGTTCCGTACGACATAGTCCAATTCCTGTAGCCCCTAATTGCACAGCAGTACGTGCTTGTTTAGGGCTGTCAGCATTGGTTCGTACTCCTAATTTACGGTAAGTATCGGCCAAGCTCATGACGGCGTTGAACATACGATATGTATAACTGTTTTCTGCTGCCATTTCGCCATTCAACACTTGTGTTACCTCAGATGGTGCTGTTTCAACATGTCCTACAAAAATTTCACCAGTCGTTCCATCAATGGAGATTGCATCACCTTCTTTGATTGTTACACCACCAGCTGTTGCTTGTTTGGTTGAATAGTCAATGACAAATCCACCCGCTCCACAAACACATACTTTTCCCATTTGGCGAGCGACGAGTGCAGCATGAGAACTTACTCCGCCGTGGCTGGTTACAATACCTTCTGCTGCTAACATCCCACGAATATCTTCAGGTGATGTTTCAGCACGTGCTAAAATGACTTTTTCGCCCTTTGCATGCATTTCTTCTGCTTTTTTAGCAGAAAAATACACATTGCCAGATGCTGCTCCTGGGCCGGCTGGAAGACCGTTTGCGATCTTTTTTACTTTCTTTTTCCCCTCAATATTAAATATTGGCACCAATAATGACGAGATAGAATCTGCAGGGATACGTTTGATTGCAGTTTCTTTATCGATGAGCCCTTCTTCTACCATTTCAACAGCGATACGGACAGCAGATAGTCCGGTACGTTTGCCATTTCTTGTTTGCAACATGTATAGTTTATCATTTTCGATAGTGAATTCGAAATCTTGCATGTCGCGGAAATGATGTTCTAGCGTTTGACATACATTTACCAATTGTTCATATACCGCTGGCATGTCATTCTGTAGATTGGCGATAGGCTGTGGTGTACGAATGCCAGCTACAACATCTTCTCCTTGTGCGTTAATTAAATACTCA
>CAZPRW010000048.1:0-5972 GCA_964589405.1 uncultured Opitutales bacterium
CATTGCCAACGATGCATATTCGACGAAATATCACCTCTATTGATGATTTTCAATATGAAGATTTTGAACTAGTAGGATATCAACATGGTTCAGCAATTCGAGCGCCTATAGCAGTATGAATATGTTATCATCACAGTTGATAAATGATCTTTTGCACAGTATGGATTTACGTGCTATTGTGGCTATGACTTCAAAATATGTCATTGGAAACAATGGCAAGATTCCATGGGCGATACCAGAAGAACTGTCATATTTTCGAAAAATGACGGATGGTGCAACAGTTATCATGGGTCGGAAAACATTTGAATCAATTGGACGGCCGTTAATAAACCGAAGGAATGTTGTATTTACACAATCTCATGATTTTAATGTTCCTGACATTGAGATAATTCATGATGTTAAAAAATTATTGCAGATGAATATCATCGGTCCTGCTTGGGTATGTGGAGGTGCACAAATATATAAATTATTATTACCAGCATGTCGGGAATTATATATAAGCACAGTATATGGTGATTATTCTGGTGATACATTTTTTCCACAATTTGATGACATATTTTGTGAAGAATCGATAGTTCATAAGACCGATCGATTTATCGCTAAAAAATACCGTAATACATCATATTGATAATGGTTAATGTATGAGAACAATTCGCAAAATACGGTATTTTTATAAAAAATTTATACGTAAATTGCGCAAAGCGATGGAAAATGCTGAAACCTTCATTGCTGATGTTTTATATGACCGAAAAGATAGTACTGGTGTAAGAATAGCAGCAGGAATATTACTCCCATTATCATATATATTTTCTCTCATTGTTCGCTGTCGACAATACCTATATAAAAAAAATATCTTTCAATCAGCATCTGTCGGATGTCCTGTGATTGTTGTAGGGAATCTTACATTAGGTGGTACTGGAAAAACACCAGTTGTTGAAAAATTAGCGCGTACGTTGCGAGAAAATGGACGACAAGTTGCTATTTTGAGTCGTGGGTATAAGAGCAAACGTGAGGCCCGCTGGAAAGTATTGTGGAGATGGTTGACACATAAAAGTGAACCTCCACCACGGGTTGTCAGTAATGGGAAATCATTATTATTGGGATCAGAGCGCGCAGGAGATGAACCATTCATGTTGGCATCGAACCTACCAAATGTTATTGTTATTGTTGATAAGGACCGCGTAAAAGCAGGACATTATGCTGTCAAGCGGTTCAATGCGGATGTATTAATTTTAGATGATGGTTATCAATATTTGCCGATGCGTGGGTATATGAATTTATTGTTGATTGATAGTACTAATCCATTTGGAAACGGACATTTGATTCCACGTGGCATTTTGCGAGAATCTATCAAAAATATACAACGTGCATCGTATATTTTATTGACGAAAGCAGGAAATAGTAATGTTGATGATATTATACAAACGATCCATCGACATCATCCATCAGTAAAAATTATTCAATGTTCGCATTTGCCACGGAATTTGACACAACTGGACAGGAAGGACGTTCGCCCTATTACATTTTTGAATGGCAAAAAAATTATGGCGTTCAGTGGTATTGCATCTCCAGAGAGTTTTGAAAAGTTTTTATACGACAACCAAGCGAACATTGTATATACAAAACGGTTTGTTGATCATCATCGATTTTCACGTGATGAATTGAATAAAATTTTTGATATAGCAAGAACCAAGGGAGCTGAAATCGTCGTGACTACAGAAAAGGATGCTGTAAGAATCCCGAATGATTTTGTTCCACCTATCCCTGCATTTTTTCTCAAGATAGAGATAGAAATAGTATCTGGAGAAGATATTTTCGGTGAAATAATTTCCAAATTTGAATAATCATTGTAACAGACATTTTGAAACTAAATAAATGGCGTAGATAATTTGTGATCTACAATATATTCATGCTTGTGTTTCGATTGTGGTAACAATGAATATTTTAAAATTTAATCATAGAAATAAATTGCGTGAATGGCTGATCTCTAATTTTTGTATAGAAAAAGAAGGTTGGATTATTTGCTGCAGACGAGTCAATGTTTTTGATGAAATTTTATCATATTTGGATGTTGCAGAGAAAGCTTTTTGTTTTGGATAGATTGATTCGACAATAAAACAGTTAATGATTTTACCCTATAACGAATATCTTCACGTCTGGGAAACAGCCAATAGTCGGAATTTAACAAAGAAAGATGTAGGTGATTTGAACGCTTAGGCTTGATGACGGATTTTGGACGATCAGTTTTGCTAGATATGGATGTATCAAATTTTAAGGTCCCGGATGATTACAAAATATGAATTACTTTTTAAAGTATTAGATTTTTGTAAGCGCTATTTTTTTGCGAGGTATCAAGTATTAGCTTTTGCAATGTTTTATCGACAAATAGATGATTGAATGTTGCTGTTCGTTCATATTGATGATGTTCTGGATTATAATATACCTCTAATTGTTGGTGAACAATACATCGTACGGCGTTTACTACCATAATATTGTCTGCACCGAGATCAATCAACCGTGGTATTGCGCCATTAATATCATTAGCATGTAATGTTGCAAAGACAGCATGGCCTGTTATTGCTGCTCTGATAGCTAATTTTGCAGTTTCAGAATCCCGAATTTCACCGATAAAAATAACATCAGGATCATGCCTTAAAAATGACCGGATAGCGCTGGCAAATGTAAACCCAATATCCTGCCGAATTTGACATTGTGTTATTCCATCAATATGTTGTTCAACTGGATCTTCACATGTCAAAATTTTAATATCATCAGTATTAATAGCTCGTAAAACACTGTACATTGTTGTTGATTTACCGCATCCTGTCGGACCGACAAAAAGTACTAACCCACTATCATTTATGAAGGTTGTCAAAAATGTTTGCAATGATGGGTTGTTTGCAAGGATGTTCGATAATTCAAACCGATCACATGCATTATTCAATACTCGTAATACAATGCTTTCACCAAATTGTGTTGGCAAACATGATATTCTAAAATCAATGATATTATCATCGATTGTATATGGTATGCTACCATCTTGTGGCATTCTAGATTCTGATATATTCAATCCTGCCATCATTTTTAATCGAGAAATGACAGGTTCTGCGATATCAATGCTGTTGTTAGGGAATGCAACTAATGATCCATTAATACGATATCGTATAGAAAATTTATCATCATATCGTTCGAAATGAATATCAGATGCACGCTCATGAACAGCAGTCATCAGAATATTATCGATGTAATCTGCAATGGGAGATTTTTGTGAAAAAATTATATTATTTCGTACCATTATTTATTGTAGCGATTTCATCACCCATTAATACATACGTCTCCAGACCACGTGATGTATTCATCAATAAATCTTCTGAAAAGGAGATTTTTTTTGGTTCAAAAAATGTTATTATAGTGGACCCACCAAATTGGAAATATCCCTTCTCTTCACCTTTTAATACTTGTTTGTCTGGTGTAAATGTCTGACAAATTGTACCACATCCTGTTGCCCCAATTTCTACCATTAAAATATCACCACAATGTTCGGTATGTATGATCGTTGACATTCGTTTGTTTTGTAAAAATGTTGATAGGCTACCAGCTAGTGCAAGAGGATGTACAGATAAATAATTTCCATTTATAAGAAATGTCTTTTCAGGAATCCCTGCAAATGGGAAATGGAATCGATGATAATCTGTCGGGCATAACCTGGAGATCAACACACTACCTCCATGAAACTTTTTAGCAGTCGACCGATTCAATATTAAATCATCTGCTGATAATTGTTCTCCTTTAATAAAAAATGTTGATAGATTATTGCTGTTAGAAAATGCCAGATGTCGACCATCACATGGTGAACTAATACTATTATTTCGTGGTGATATTGGTCGTGCAGATGGTTTTAGTTTTCGTGAAAAAAATTCATTAAATGATAAAAATTCATTTGGTCGTTTTTCGAAAGAATCACTCTTTATTCCATATTTATTTATAAATGGTAAGATTTTTTTCCTACTGTTGGGACGCGAGGCGAGCCATCCACAAATGGTAGAAAAGAACTTCCGTTTTAACATCAATGAAACAGATAATTGACCGATTGTAGTTTGATATGCTAATTTGATCCATTTTTCGCCACATACTTGCTCAGTTTCTATTGAGCGGGAATAGCGGTTAAAAAATACAGTCTGCTTCATCTGGCAATGACAGTAAATCATGCTACCAGAAAGGCAATGCGAAAAATAGCAACCGTTTTTATAAAAAATTATAAGGTGACATAATAACTTATTAACGTGTTATACTATGATTCGTCTTTCAATATTGCAATGACATGATGTCGTAACGCGATAATAGCGATTAAATTAGCTATAAGTAATCCGTTAATTATTATATCTGCTAATGTCCATGGCAATGTTCCATGCATATATCCACCGACAGGAATAGCTGCAATAACGACAATTTTAAAATATTTTACCCAATGAGATTTTTTTGCAAAGAAAAATGCATGTTCTGCAAACCATGCCCATGCTAAAATTGTAGTCAGTGCGAATGTATATATTATTATTTGAATAAAAATTCCAGCATGGTGAGTATGAAACGCAATATTGAATGTTTGTATGCATATTGCACTGCTATTGAGTGACATATCTGGGCATGCGCAGATTATTAACAATCCTGTTATTGCACATAATCCAGCGACAAAAATTGGTGCGACAATAGCAATAATTCCTTGTTGTTTAGCGTGTAATGAAGGATTGTTTTCTACTGTATCAACATTAGCATGTGCGATGCCAGCAAGCCCTAATCCTATATCTGTAGCGAATAATCCACGAGAGACACCACATCTCAAAGCATGAAAAAATAATATTCCACTACTACCACCAATTACTGAACGCCATCCTATTGCCCCTTCCACGATCTCTCGTAATGCTGGCAAACATTGTTCATGCAAATTGATAATCCCTACAATACATATTGCTATATATACTATTCCAACAAGAGGGACTATACACGACATGAAATTAGCAAACCGTCGTAATCCGCCGAATAAAATAAACGCAACGGGGATTATAAGCGAACAAATTGCTATAGGGGTATTATGTGCATTTTGTTGAAATGTTGTGACGAATGCATTGACCTGTACTAAATTTCCTACTGTCAATGCTGCTCCAATTAATAATATGGAATAAATTGCTGCCAATTTTGGTGAATTTAACCCACGTGCGATGTAGAACATGGGACCACCGATTGATCGGCCGTTTGGTTGATGTTCAGCAAACAATACACCGAGAGAAGAACAACATAACTTTATTACACTGCACAATAGTGCAACAACAACCATCCACAAAATGGCTCCTGGCCCACCAGTAGTAATCGCCAGAGCGGTACCAGCAATAGTGCCAGTTCCTAAATTTCCACCAATGATCGCTGCAACAGCGGCGAAACTATTGATCTTTTTTTCAGCATGTTGCGGCCGTAACATCAATCGAATGCCGTCAATGAAATGACGGAATTGTGGCCATTTCATTTTTATAGACAGGAAAACTGATGTCGATAATAGTAATGGAATAACAACGACTAAAACAAAATATTCCAATGCATCTAATTGTTCGAAAGCAACCTCCAAGTGTTTATATTAACAATCGCATATAACGCGATATATGAAGAATGCTTTCAAAGCGTTATGGAAAGGTCAAGAAAATTTTCATATTTCCATACTGACATTTTTAATAAAAGTCATAGACCAACATGTTGTTTTTATTGTGAACGGATTTCATAGTAACATCGTCTATCGTTTAAAGTCATTGTTGGATGATCAAAAAGCAGGACCATATGATAAAATACCGATCATATGCATATTGATGTTATTGTTTGTCGGGATTACTGCAATTTATTCATCTCATAGTCATTCCGGTGGCTCTCAGTGGATAGCGCAGTTAGTATGGTCATTTGCTGGCGGCGTTTTATATTATATTGTTTCG
>CAZPRW010000049.1:0-5949 GCA_964589405.1 uncultured Opitutales bacterium
AACGTTTCACGTGCGACAACATTACCGCCGATCGCTGCTTGTATTGCTACTTTGAACAATTGACGTGGCAGAAGATCTTTCAATTTTTCGCACATCTCACGTCCTCGACCGACTGCTTTACTGCGATGAACAATAGAAGAAAATGCATCTACTGGATCACCATTTACCAAAAGATCTAATCGCACTAAGTCAGATGCTACGTAATCTCCTAAGTCATAATCCATGGATCCATAACCACGTGTAATGCTCTTTAGGCGATCATTAAAGTCGATCAAAATCTCATTTAATGGCAATTCGCACGTTAAAATAACACGAGTGTCATCTATTGTTTCAGTGCTGGAACAAATACCACGTTTTTCACTAATTAGTGCTAGAATATCTCCTATGCTGCTATTTGGTATATGTATGTTGGCTTTTATAGTTGGTTCATGAATTTCTGATATTGTTGATGGATCTGGTAATTTCAATGGATTATCAACCTCTATCCAACTGCCATCTGTCAATTTAATTTTATAAACTACACTAGGATATGTTGAAATGATATCTAGATCGTACTCACGCCGTAGACGTTCTTGAATGATATCCATGTGTAGCAGTCCAAGGAACCCACAACGGAACCCAAACCCTAATGCAATAGAACTTTCTGATTGAAAGACCAATGCAGCATCATTCAATTGCAATTTCGCCAGACTGACTTTTAATTTTTCAAAATCATTAGTATCAATAGGATAGATTCCACTGAATACCATCGGGCGGACTTCTTTATACCCTGGCAGCATTTCTTTCGCGGGGTCATTGTAATGTGTTATTGTGTCACCAATTTTTACATCTGATACATTTTTAATATTGGCAGAAATATATCCAATTTCACCAGTTTTTAACGTTGGCAATGCTTTCATTTTGGGACAAAAACATCCAACTTCTTTTATGGTATTATTCATACCTGTTCGCATCATAAGAATGTTGTCACCTGCTTTTAATTCCCCAGAAAAAACACGAATATGGCATATTACGCCCTTGTATGCATCGAATATGGAGTCAAATATCAAAGCTTTTGTTTGTTGGATATTTTCGTTTTTAGGTGCTGGGATTCTATCAACAATTGCAGATAATATATCGTCAATACCAATGCCAGATTTTGCACTTGCTAAAATCGCTTCTTCTTTTGGGATTGCAAGGACATCTTCCAATTGTTGTAGTATTACATCAACATGTGCACTCGGTAAATCAATTTTATTAATAACAGGAATTATTGTCAGTCCATTAGCCATCGCTAAATTGGCATTTGCGACTGTTTGTGCTTCTATTCCTTGCGAGGCATCGATTAATAATAGTGCGCCTTCGCATGCTGCTAAACTACGTGACACTTCATATGAAAAATCTACATGCCCTGGTGTGTCATTTAAATTTAATAAAAATGTCCCCTTTGTTGGGTGATGATACGTCATCGATACAGGATGGCTTTTTATAGTAATACCACGTTCGCGTTCCAAGTCCATTGAGTCTAATAATTGGTCTTGCATTTCGCGTTTTACCACAGTGCCTGTTCGTTCTAACAGTCTGTCTGATAGCGTAGTTTTGCCATGGTCAATATGGGCAATGATACAAAAATTTCGTATATTGGTAATTGGGTCCATTGTTTATATTATCACGCAACAATTGTTGAAATAATATTTTTTGTAAAGCTCATAGATCATGAGCTATTTTCAAGAATAATTATTTTTTGGTATTGACTAAATAACGAAAATATGATTATGACGAACGCGCTATGAATAAAGTAAATAAGCAACATTCTAAAGTGGAATATGTTGATTTTTTGGATGAAAATGATAGAAAATCAGTAAAAAACAACGTTAGTGTAAAGAAGCAAACAGTGATGCCTAAAGTCGATAGTAAGATCGAAAAAAGAACATCATTGACTAGTTACAAAGCTGATGTTAAGCGCTATCAAAATATTTGCGAACAGATAAAAGATATTGGTTCGAATGTTGCCAAAACGTGCCTCGATAAGATTACATCTTCAAAAGATCTGGAAAATGAAGTTGATGCAAAGCCAAAACGACCTTTGGGTGGAATACTTCGGTCAATAAAAAATGCGATAGAAGGCTCTGTCAAAAATGCAGTAGTAGATGCTGTTGTAACAAAAAATCTAAAAGATTTGCCAGAAGTATTGCGTGAGAATCCAGAACAGGCATTGATTTTAGGCTCGAGATTTGCCGCATCTAGTGATTTTGTAGAAACATTACGCAATGTTTATAGCAATGATACAAAAGCTGTTCGTTTGTTTAAAGCTAAGGATATCCCTGGCAAAGTAAAAACTGTAATTGATGAAGCTAAAAAGTCAGAAGAAACGATCAATGAACAGAACGTACAAGAAATTTCGAAAAATATATTAAATGCCGCAAAACAGATATTGCCAATAATGAAAGACAAAAGTCCAATTATTCAAAAATTGAATATGAAAAATACTTTGAATGCGATTCAAAGAAATTTGCCAACAGAGAAGGAATGTCCGGCCGTTGCAGAAAAGCTAGTAAAGGAATTATTGCAAATAGCCAATCTTTATTTGAAGCGACCGAATTCAATGCCTGATGATGATTTGTTAAAACAGATATTGGCTAAAGCTGTAGAGGTTTTGCAGAAGAATAAATAATGTTATTATTTTATGTGTGTTACGATTTTTATCGTGACACCATAAGTACCAATTTTATGTGTGTTACGATTTTTATCGTGACACAGTAAAAATCCATTGTGTTTAATTGGAAATATCTCATCATGTCGTGAATTGGTTATGAGTAAACATATAGAAGAATTCAAGAATGGTGAGAAGGCATACCTTTTAGAGCACAAATGTACTACTATCGATAAGTCAGTGTTACATTTGCCATGTCCAGATTTTATCAATGATGTCTTTTTGGCGAGTGATCGTCCAGTTGCTGTACTGAATAGTCTGTCGCGCATTCGCAACACAGGACGTCTTGCAGGGACTGGTTATATGTCGATATTGCCAGTGGATCAAGGGATTGAACATTCTGCAGCGGCAAGCTTTGCACCGAATCCAGAATATTTCGACCCTGAAAATATTGTAAAATTAGCGATAGAAGGTGGTTGTAACGCTGTTGCTTCAACATTGGGAGTATTAGGGTCTGTTGCTAGAAAATATGCACATAAAATACCATTTGTTGTGAAATTAAACCATAATGAATTATTGACGTATCCTAATAAGTTCGACCAAATTTATTTTGGACATGTTCAACAAGCATACGATATGGGTGCTGCTGCGATTGGTGCTACGATTTATTTTGGATCAGAGGAGTCTGCCCGTCAAATTCAAGAAACAACTGAAGCATTTCAATTAGCACATGAGCTTGGTATGGCGACAATATTATGGTGTTATTTGCGCAATTCAGGGTTTAAGTCAGATAAAGATTATCATACTAGTGCTGATTTGACTGGTCAAGCCAATCATCTTGGAGTGACGATAGAAGCAGATATTATCAAACAAAAATTGCCTACAAATAATGGTGGTTATCGTGCACTGAAATTTGGTAAGACGCACGATAAAGTATATAGTGAGTTAACAACAGACAATCCAATTGATTTAACTCGTTATCAGGTGGCGAACTGCTATATGGGTCGTGCAGGGTTGATTAATTCCGGTGGCGCATCATCTGGAGCAAGTGATTTCCAAGAAGCAATTGAGACAGCGGTCATCAATAAACGTGCTGGTGGATCTGGATTGATTTGCGGAAGAAAGGCATTCCAACGTCCAATGAAGGATGGTGTCGAACTATTGAATGCTATTCAAGATGTTTATTTAGATAAGAGCATAACAATTGCATAACATTTCATAAAATAATATGCTCCAAGCACTGCAGATACTAATCGTCTGCGGTGCTTTTTCTTATGATGTTTTATATGATTTTTCAATTGAAAAAAGCGATTGATATCATGCCTTATGAAGGCAATAAGAATACCAATCCCGTTTCTAGTGAAAACATAGGTTTTAATTGAACTAAAATAATCGAGTTTTATTCGATAGTCAAAGGGTTACAGATTCATCTTTTTATAAAAATATATTTGGATAACCATTTTTTTAGCTAAAAATAGTTGATATGATATTCTTCCATGGGCATGGAGAATGTGCATAAAAAATGTGTTGTTGGTTATTTATAGAATACTTGATCGTTATTGATTGTGCGTGTAAAAACAATCGATTGTCATGAAATGATGTTCGAAAGGTTTTATTATATGCACGGTCGCCATAAGTATCATCACCAATGATTGGAAGTCTGTTCATCGCACAATGTACACGTAACTGATGTGTGCGACCTGTAACTGGCTGTAAATTTAGTAAACTTAGTGTGGTCGATTGTACACGTTGAGATAACATCACGCTAAATTTTGTTTCCGAAATATTGCCAATTCCACTGTGTACCACCACTTTATTGCCGACATGTTTTTTTTGTAACATCGAACGCCATACGCCACGTGTGGAATGAGAATATCCCTTAACTAACGCAACGTACTCTTTTTGTACATTGTTCGCCCTGAATGCAGTTCGTACAGAATTCGCTGTATTTTCGTTGGTACAACCAATGATGATGCCAGAAACAGGAGAGTCTAGTCGATTTAATAAAAAAATATTATTTCCATTTGGTAATTTGTATGATTGTTGTTTGAAATCATAAGATGCTGATAATATAGCACGTTCCGAAGATGTCGCATTTGGATGTGATAAAACATTGCATGGTTTCTCAAATGCTACGATCCCATCATTATTTGATGCAATTATGCGGACATCATTACTGAGATATTCTTGTAATAACTCATTCACTGTCAGATAAATTATCTATTGGCAATACTAATAATTTATTCTCTAAGCCCTTGTGATAGTCTGAAAAAATATTTTTGCTAGGGGTTTCGCCTAACAATTGTTCTACCATTCCCATTTTTGCATCGAGATTATCAACCAATGATACAAAGACTGCTTCCGGGGTGGCTGGTCGGATCACTGCTCCAAATTCTGGCTCTCCATGATGGCTGAGTAAAATATGTTCCAGTCGTTCTAATAAATTTTCATTGATTTTATTGCGAATGGCAATTCGACGGACCATGCGATATCCCAATACTAAATGCCCTTGTAATATTCCGATTTTGGTACGTTGTGCAACTGGGTCGTTGGTATATTCCAATACCTTCCCAATATCATGCATCAATAGGCCTGCCATCGCGATATCATAATTTATAAATGGATATAATTTTAATAATGCCATGCCAGATTTTGATGCATGTACAGTATGTTCCAATAACCCATTTTTATATGCATGGTGCATTGATATTCCAGCTGCTTTTTGTAAAAATTCATCACCAAGCTCCTCGAAGACCTCTTGTACAATAGTTCGCAAAGTTGTATCACTTATTGTCGCTATCATACTGTCCAATTCATGTTTTAACGCCATCACTCCTTCTCTGGCACACGCTGTAACATGTTGTAACAAATTACCAGCTGCGATTTCATCTGGTGTCATTATGCGTGCTGATGTGATATCTGGTGACAAAGCACCGTTATAATCTTTTCGAATCCCTTCAAGCAATATGACTGAACCAGCTGGTGCAGATTTAAAAAAATTAAATGTTGGTGAACTGCCGAATATTTTGCATATGCATGTTGCCTTTTTATCACCGACTGTAACAGACAAATATTCTGTATTATTTTTTGCAAGTTTTGTTTCTACTGATTTTAACAATACAATTGATGTGAATTTCGCACCATTTTCAGCCGAAATGACATCAAGCATGGTACAATTATTCGACGTATTCATATGCACTGATATAGTCATACACGGCTAATGTAGCAAGATAAAAACCTCTTCAGTGAATTGTTGTACTATGTGATGATGTATTGAAGTATGTCGTTTTATTGCTGTATTGAATGTTACCGAACAC
>CAZPRW010000050.1:0-5699 GCA_964589405.1 uncultured Opitutales bacterium
AGGAATATCTCGTAATGTCTTTAGTATGATTTACATGATATCAATGTTGGTCGGTGGATGCCTAGTATTATTTGGTGGATCTATTGTCGATAGAATAGGAGTACGTCGTTCTGCGATATACGTTTTGGTTTTATGGACGACGATATTATCGTTTATGGCATGTAGTTTTGTATTGTTTCGGAATATATTTTCAGGATTTGTTGATCAGCAGTCATATTTTGTTGTAGTTTTGTTTATAGGTCTGTCAGCATTGCGGTTTTTAGGGAAAAATATGATGCCATTGATCGGTCGTATGCAGGCAGTATCTACATTCGACACTAATAAAGGAATTGCAGTTGCAGTGAGTGGAATATGTGTGTCGATTATGACCGGTCTTGCTCCAAGCGTGATGTATGGACTGTCTGGAGGTTCTCAATGGCAAGTGTCTTATGGTGTTCTGAGTATTGTTGGTGTTGTTGCTGTATTATTATTTATTCGATATTTTTATCCAATTAATTGTAAAAAGCATCATACTAATAATAGCACAACAAATATAAGTGAAGATTCCGGAAAGGTATTTTCTAGACGATATTTATTATGCCAATTGAAGTTTTGGTGTGTGGCTAGTGTTATTATTATGAATTCATTTATTGGAGGAGGATTGGCTGTTCATATCGTTGATATTTTTGCAGAGAAAGGGGTGGCATGTGAGGTAGCAATACGTAGTTATTTTTATTTGAGCATTGCTACTATAATATCACATATGGTTTTTGGCCGTATTTTTGATAAACGCGGTGTAAAGAATTGTATCATCAGCATGTTGTGTTTACAGTTTTTTGGACTTACTGGCCTTGATAATGTCAATTATTTTTGTGGGCTGGTATTATATGTCATTTGTATAGGTGCAACATGGGGAGCATATAATGCGTTACTGACAGCAGCATGGCATAAATTATTTGGAGCACAAAATATGGGGACTATTTTGGGATTAGTATGTTTTATGTCGACGATAGTCAGTTCATTTAGTGTTCCATTGATGAGTTTTTCTAAAAGTATTTTTGGTTCATACTTCGTACTTATGCGATGTATTATGATAGTAATAGCATGTTTAATAATGTTTACAGTATGGCGGTTTCCTAGTGATGTTAAAAAATGTTAATGTTACGATATATGATAGTTTTTTATTGCCAATATTTGTAATTGTTAGTCGTTCTGATTTGTTGTTTGTTTGATCTTGATTTTATGTGGTATTTTGATAAAGTTGGTTATTCGAGTTTTAGAGAAGTGCGTATGAGCAAATCGGTTTATGGTAAGCTAAGTAATTTGTTGGTTGTGTTAGCGATGTCACTGTTAGCAGGATGTGGCAAAGTAGATTTGTTGTCGAATTTGCCGGAAAAGGAAGCAAATGAGATCCTATCTGTCATGCAGCAGCATAGTATAAGTGTGTCCAAAAAAGCAGGTGCTGAAATGACATGGACAGTAACACTCAATGATAAGAATAATTTTTCTAAAGCAGTGGAGATTTTAAATGCTAAGGGATATCCCAATACTCCATATGTTACAATTGGACAAGTGTTCCAAAAGAGTGGATTAGTATCATCTCCACTGGAAGAGCGTGCGCGTTATATGTATGCATTATCAGAAGATATTTCCCAAACATTGAGCCAAATTCCTGGTGTGTTGCAATCACGTGTGCATATTGTTTTGCCAGAAAAGGATGCATATACTGATGCAGAAACACCGGCATCTGCTGCCGTTTTCCTTACATATAAATCAGGTGGTACATTGGATGAATCTGTACGCGAGATTAAATATCTTGTAGCTAATAGTGTGCAGGGGCTAGATTACGACCGTGTATCAATAGCATTGTTTCCTGTATCATTCGATGATAGTATGACAGAAAATATTCTTGTTGATGAAAATGTTAATGTCATGGGACTTAGTATGGCGCATGATTCTGCATCGAAATTTTTGGCGATAATTTTAGTAATGTCAGTTGTATTGTTGGGAGCGATTGGTGTTGCTGTTTATTTATTTATCAGACATGGGAAGTCGAATGTTAGCAATGCTAATGTTTCTGTAAATTCACCAGTTGTTGTTCAGAAAAATAATGATAATATGTCAATTAATGAATTAGATGAAATGCCAGATAATGATACTACAAAATAGTATCATATAATTGAAGGATGTTTTATGGACGGAAAAAGTAACAATGTCCAAGAAATATTAAGCAGTGATTTTGATTACTTCAAAAGATGGTATGACTTTAATTTCAATATTGAAAAATATTTATCAGGACAGCAGAGAGAATCTCTTATTTTGAGCGATTTGTCGAATGTTCAGAAGATATTGTTATCGGATCGGCGGCATAGTACCGCCGTGCGAAGAGAGTTGTTGGAAAAATTACAATTGAGCACGGTGATTAATTATGACATACGGTTGCCTATTGTTCGGTTTGTCATCGATAATCTTGAGTTGTTGAAAAAGGCTATGTTAATAGCTGGTGCAATATTTTGTCATCAAGACATTTTAAAAATCATTAGTAAAAAGTCATTGGTGGCGGTAATAGAGCAAATTGGGCAAGATGTATATGAATTCATTGTCAAGCGGAGCATGATGTTAAGGAAGATTCTTCCTGATGTTAGTTTCAATGTTCATACAAGTGATATGTCAGAAAAGATAAAATCTATCGGTGAGGAAATATTATGCATGTCATTAATTGGATTGCCGTGTGAAATAAAAAAACGATTATGTTTGGTAATTGGGAAAGATTTGAATATTCCTGAGCAAGGTGATGCAGAAGTAAGTAAAAAATGTTTGGAGTTGATGACGTTCGCTAGGGATAAAATATAGAAAGAGAATGGTCTATGGCAGGACATAATGATATTTACGAGATCAATTTGAATGGGTTTGATGTAGCTACAGGAGGTAAGGTATTAAAAGCAAGTTCTTATGCTACGTTCAATAACTGTAGGGGAATGATATCGTCAGTAAAAGGAAAATGCGATACTCTTATACAAGAAGCACAAAAGGAAAGTGATAATATCATTCATCGTGCACATGAACAAGCTGCTAAAATTCAAGAAGACGCAAATGTTTCCAAAAAAGAACAAGAGAAGCGTGGATATGAGGATGGAATGGAGCAGGGCAAACAAGAAATTGCTAATACAATGATGGATTTTGTAACAAAAAGTTCTAGTAGTTTTTCGAAATTGGAATCTGATGTTACTGATGTTGTCAAAATGGCACTTCGTAAAATAATAGGAAAAATAGACAAACAAGAATTGATTGTAAGTGTAGTAAAAAATTCTTTGCAAAAGATAAAGATGCAAAAACATGCAACATTACGAGTTGCTCCTGTTGATGCTCCATTATTACGTGATAGGATTACTGAGCTTACACAGGATACGCCAATGATAGAATTTTTAGATGTTTGTGCTGATGCTCATTTGGAACAAGGCGCATGTATTTTGGAGACAGAATTAGGAGTGGTAGATGCCAGTATTCCCGTCCAATTGGAAGCGATAGAAAATGCATTGGTTAATGTGAAATCTTGATGGAGAAAAATATACATGAGCGATGTTAATGATAATAGCAATCCATTTGGATATATTACCGATCAATTGGAACAATCTATAGAAGATTCTACTTTAGTACAAGTAAAGGGAAAAGTTTTACAGGTCATTGGGACAATTATCAAAGCATCTGTTCCAGGTGTAAAAATTGGAGAATTGTGTATATTAAAAAACCCATGGGAAGATACTGAATTGATGGCAGAAGTTGTTGGATTTTCCAATGACGCTTCTGTATTGAGTCCTATTGGCGATTTGCGTGGTGTTTCAGCATCTACAGAAGTAATTCCTACAGGGAAGGTACATATGGTTCCTGTAGGAGATTGTTTGTTGGGTCGTGTTGTTGATGGACTTGGTAGACCATTGGATTTATCAACGAAGGGACCGTTGACGACAGATGAATTTTATCCTGTTTATAACGACCCACCGAATGCTATGTTACGTAATCCTATTGATAAGCCACTAGCATTGGGTGTTCGTGCGTTGGATGGGTTATTGACATGCGGAGAAGGACAACGTTTTGGTATTTTTGCTGCTGCTGGTGGTGGTAAAAGTACGTTATTAGCCCAGATCATTCGTAATACTGCTGCTGAAGTAAATGTATTGGCATTGGTAGGGGAACGTGGACGTGAGGTACGAGAGTTTGTAGAAAAGGATCTTGGAGAAGAAGGATTAAAACGGTCTGTATTGGTTATTGCAACATCTGACCGTTCATCAATGGAACGTTTGAAAGCAGCGTATGCAGCAACTGCTATTGCAGAATATTTTCGTGATAAAGGACGTAAGGTTCTTTTGATGATGGATTCTGTCACGCGTTTTGCACGTGCTAAACGTGAAATCGGACTTGCTGCTGGTGAGCCGCCTACCCGTCGAGGATTTCCTCCATCTGTATTTGAAGAGTTGCCGAAATTGATGGAACGTGCAGGACAGTCAGAAAAAGGTTCCATTACAGCGCTTTATACAGTGCTTGTAGAAGGTGATGATATGACTGAGCCTATAGCTGATGAAACGCGATCAATTACTGATGGTCATATTGTATTGTCACGAAAATTAGCAGGTATGAACCATTATCCTGCTATAGATATTTTGGCAAGCGTTAGTCGTGTATTTAATCAGATAACAGATGAACGGCATAAAAAAGTGGCATCGAAATTACGTACAATTCTATCAAAATATCAAGAAGTAGAGTTATTAGTAAGAATTGGTGAATATAAACGAGGAGCTGATAAAGTTACAGATGAAGCGATTGATAGAATTGAAGGTGTTAATAATTTCTTAAAACAGGGATTGAGTGAAAAAGACGATTTTAATGTAACAATTGATAAAATGGCAAAAGCTGTTGGTTTGTAATGGCTAAATATATTTTGGAGGAAATGTTACGTGTTCGCAAATTCCGAAAGGATGTTGCTGAGAAAAATTTAAAACAGGCACAAGTATTAGTCGTTGAGGCAGAGAACAATGTGGCGAAAGCAGAAAAAGCACTTGAAGACTTCAAAGCATTCATGGAAAAAGAGTCAGAAAGATTGTATCAAAAAATCATGATGCAAAAAGTAAAGAAGGGAGCAGTGGATGAGTTACATTATGCAATAAAGATTCTCAAGAATAAATTGATTACTCATGAACAAGCATTGGAGACAGAAAAATCAAATCTGGAAAAGGCTAAAAAAAATCTTGAAGAAAAAAAGATAGAGTTACAGGATGCTAGTAAGAATGTAGAAAAAATAGAATCACATAAAGAAGAATGGATAAAAGAGGCTAATAAGATTGATGAAATGGTAGCGGACAAAGAGCTTGAAGAATTTGCAAAAAAAAGAAAACTGGATTAATCTGTTACAGGAGATAGACGATGGCAACAAATCAAGTAAAGGACAGTAAAAACAATAATGCACAATATGCTTCTAGTTTTGATAGCGAGAAAGTAGATGCTAGAACGATATCAGAGATTAGCAAAAAAGCAGATGCTGGTGATGCTTTGTTATTTGCTAATAAGATGAAGGGCAATGGAAGTTCCGACAATAATGCTTCTGGTGGGCGCAGCAATGAATTATCGTTGTTTCCAAATCAAAGCGGAGGTAAGGTTAGTTCAGAAGGACTGAAAGGGACGATGGCCGGCAATTCTGGATTTGTGATGTCTGGCACAAGTTCTGA
>CAZPRW010000051.1:0-5602 GCA_964589405.1 uncultured Opitutales bacterium
CCGAAGTGATAATTTATGGGCAATTACCGATGATCGTTGTATTGCATCTATTATTGCATATGGGATATGTTTATCGCATGCTTCGCACGTTTGTTCGATCTGTGTCAATAATTGTTGTGTGCGTTGACGGATATTAGATGAGAATACATCGTATGATATTCGTTTTGTGCATGTGGCTTGGGCATTATGTATTTGTAAAAAATTATGAACAAGAGATCCGATAGTAATTTTTTTATTTAAAGACTCCTTTATCCATGGGCTTTGTTGTAATCCTAATACTGATGTGTAGAATCCAACATGTGGGTTTTTGAATAAATATTCTAAAGATTTACATGCTGTTGGCGTTGTTTTATCAATGTCTAGAGCAAAACAATATTCATTCAAAGGATTATTTGTATCATGCCGTAATTTATATGATTCGCAGAATGTTTTAAATCGATCATCGGATTGGTCTTCATGCACATTTTGAGAAACGACATTTGTTGGTACTTTTTTGATGATGTTTTTTGTTAAATATTTGACATATTGCGATAAGGAATGATCATTGGTACGGTCGACGTAAGATTGTCTGTGATATGAAATGTGCAAGTTATGGCATTGATGCGATAATTTGTATAAAGATTGAGTTATTACGTCATTGTAATGTTTTTGCAGACTGAATGTTGTTTCTAATTGAATGTTATTTATTTGTTGTGGAATATGAATGTCAGATATTGCATTAGATGTTTCATAAACATTATCTTGCCCTAAAACGAATACATCAGAAAATTCTTGATCAGTAATTGCATATGTGTCCAGTAGGATGACATTTGTTTCATCTTGAAATTTGTTAATTTCATTGATGTCAGAAACAATGTTTTCAATGTATTCCATCAAAACATTACATGGAATGGTTTGATGAGATTTGTTGTTACATAATTTTGTTTGAATGAGATCGATTATATTTTGTGGTAAAAATTTTTGAAATAAATTTAAAAAACATTGTCCGAATGATGATAATGTGTACGAACGATAACAGATATCATATTCGTCAAGAGCGTTAAAGGAATGCATATTTTTTATGTTTCCGAATTCTAATATGCGGTCGTAATCACGGAATAATGATATTGTCTGTAATGTTTTTATTTGTCGAAATATTATGTCGCAAATTGTGTGTGATAACATATTTTGCGATACCATTTCAGAACAGAATTTGCAGTAATCAGTGATTAGTCGTGTTTTCTGCCATTTTATCCACAATTTTATGATTGCTGGATATTGATAATTGCGTGCGAAAGTAGAAAAATATTCAATGCCATTAAATTTTAATTCATTTTGAATAATTGGTAGATATTGTGACAATTGAGGTATGCGTATAGCAATCGATGTATTGGAGTTTTGTTTTAAAATTGTTTTTATATTGTCCGTTACAGATTTTATTTCGTCAAAAATATTGCAAAATTCTATTGTTTCGACAGTTGGTTCTTGGCTTGTTGTATTGATGAATTCAATGTTGCCGAAAATGTCTTCTAATGTTTCCAGCCATGCAAAAAATATATCATTATCTCCAAAGTCGTGAACAATAATATCGGCTGTCTTGTAACATAATGCTGCTGCTTTTATCATTGCTAAATGCTGTGTGAATGGCAGAAATCCATAGAACAAAATATGATTGTTTGTTGTCGTATTATCGTCACTGGCAAGATGGTGTTTATGTTTAATGATCGTATTGGCGATGTCTTGTTCGAATGATATATTGTGGTCTACGAATGTTTGTGATATGTCATTTAGGAGTGCCGCTGGTATGTTGTGTGTGTTGGTTATAGATGAAATATCTATAGATTGAGTGTTCCAAATATTGTCTATTAAATCATGTGCGATTATATTAAATTTTTCTGAAATTGCTTTTGTTTTAGACCAATTTGTAACGCATGAATCTACTATTAATTGTACATCAACTTTTGTACAAATTGATGTGCCAATATTGTATTTAGCTATCAAACTATTGTTCAGATCGTCGATCATTAACAACGATTGTGTTTCCGCATGATTTTTTTTGAATAAATACTGTAAATATGCCAATTGCTGATTGTTTGGGACAATTACATTTATATTAGATGCTTTGTTTTGATGAATGTATTCATTCGTAAAGGCAGAATTACTATTAATGACATATATTGTCATGGTTGGTTATTTATGATGAATGTTAAGTTTGTGTGAAAGGTTTGTTATTCCTGGTTCTGAAGAACGTGAACGGCGATATTGGTATTTATTGATAGATTGCATGCTGACAGATTTATGATTTGACGGTGTGAGAATAGAATACGATGAGTTTTTAATTGGTGTTGTGTTGAAGAAGCTTGTTTCTAGTTTTTGGAACTGTTTGCTTTTGGTAGTGCTGTGAAGTTTGTATGACTGTTTGTTTTGAATGTGGTTTTTGCAATTGTGTTGTTTCATATGGCCATGTGCATTTAAACAAATAGGGCAGGCTATGATTAATAATAATGGCAGTGCGGATCTCATGAACACATGAGTGAACGAAAGAATCCTACATTGCCAAGAATTTCTATGAATAAAAAGTAATGTGACTTTTTGTCGTGAACACAGTGATTATAGTTGTCCTATCGATTTTAAAAGAGCGACACATTCATCATTTTTATTAACATCATATGGCTTGCCGCCTTTGATTCTAGTAAAATCGATACATCTCAATTTGTTATCATGATCTTCATCGAGCCCAATTACTCCTGAATCTCCTTGCATAGCACATTTAACTGCCATTGCTGCACTATCATTGATCAATGTGATATCGTAAATGTTCGATGATGCGGACCGTGCAAAATAACCGCTTTTTTGAATTAATACTTTTTCTGCACCAATTTTCTTGCTGAATTGGGATCCGAACCATTGCCCAGGGTTAACACTGTCTAATTTAATATGTCCAAATGCATCGCGCTGTACTTGTTCGCCGCGTGTTTCCATTTCTTTTACAATAGCATCGACGCATGCTCCTTCGCTGACGAAAATATTTACACAGCCTACTGTTTCCATAACATTTTGCAATCTGGACGCTTCTTTTTGTAAATCAATGTTCATTTCAGGGATGTAAATTCCGTGAATGGAGTATTTTTCTTTCGACATTCCTAATGATGTGATAAAAGTTTTTTCGTTTAGACGTTTCATGTAGCAAATTGCAGAAGCAGCTGTAAGCCATCCGCATTTGCGGCCCATGACTTCATGTACAATTAACATTTTTGGGTTTGCTGTTGTTTCTGCTACAATGTTTTCAAAGAACATTGCGGTTTGTTCTGCCGCTGTATTGGCTCCCAAACTTTGCGCGATAGGGTATATATCGTTGTCTATTGTTTTTGGCAGCCCGATTACTTGTAAATTATATTGATTCTCTTTGAGGTATTTTGCTAGATCTGCTGCTGTCGTATTTGTGTCATCTCCACCGATAGTGTGCAAAATATCAACTTTATCTTTTGTCAATTGATGCGCTGCTACTTTCAACGGATCTTCGCCTTCTTTAACAAACCCACGACGTACACAATCTTCTATGTTGGTTAATTTGATACGACTATTTCCAATAGGACTACCGCCAAATTGGTACAATGATTGTATTGCTTCCATTGTTCCATGTGTAACAGTATAATATTCGCCAGTTAATAGTCCTTTATATCCATCCTTATAACAAATTATTTCAATGTCAGAAGATATCGCGTTATATTCTTTGATAAGTGCTGCAATTGCTGATGATAAACAAGGTGCTATTCCTCCTGCCGTCAATATCGCCACTTTTTTCATAACTAGTAGAATGATAGTTATTTATGATTATTGTGCAATGAAAAATGTTTTATGCAGTGTTACTATTCAATATTCTAATTTGGTCGGACGGAATGTTTGTCGCAATTACAGCATTGCAATAATTAGCATAAATACGCTAATAAGATAAGTTGTTATTCATTGTGTTTATAACTGTCATTTCGGATTTTTTACTTTTAAAAGTGATCGTTGAGATTATGCTACCGCGCATAAATGAATGATATAGAACAAATTGTTGTGATTGGCAGTGGATGCGCAGGTTCTACGGCAGCGATTTATGCTGCTCGTGCAGGATTATTTCCTGTCGTTATTAATGGTGGACAGCCTGGTGGGCAATTGACAACGACTAGTGATATTGAAAATTTTCCTGGTTTCCAAGATGGTATTAATGGGTTCGATCTGACATATCGTATGCGTCAGCAAGCAGAAAAATTTGGTGCTCGATATATTGATGATGTTGTTTGCAGTGTAGATTTTTCGCGTGATATCAAACAAGTACGTTGTGAAAATACTACATTTAATTGTCGTGCGGTGATTATTGCAACTGGTGCATCTCCTAAGTTGCTTGGTATAGCAGGCGAACAAAAGTTTTATGGCGGTCGAGGGGTTAGTGTTTGTGCTACATGCGATGGTGCATTTTACAAGAATAAAGATGTTGTTGTGATAGGTGGAGGGGATACTGCCTGTGAAGAAGCGTTGTTTTTGACGCATTTCTGTTCGCATGTTTATTTGGTTCATCGACGGGATCAATTGCGGGCATCACCTGTTATGAAAGATCGTGTGTTGTCAAATGACAAGATTACCAAAATATGGAATAGCGTTGTTGATGAGATTGTAGGAGATGAGAATGTTACAGGAATGCGTATTCGTGATGTTGTTACGGGAAATGTTACTGAATTGTCATGTTCAGGAGTGTTTGTTGCAATAGGGCACCTTCCGAATACACGTCCATTTACTAATATTTTAAATTTGGATACAGAAGGATATATCATTCCAAAATCTGGTTCTTTTGTGAATACAGATATTGATGGAGTGTTTGTTGCTGGTGATTGTGCTGATAGAGTATATCGCCAGGCGATAACATCTGCCGGAACTGGTGCAATGGCAGCGATATCAGCAGAACGTTATCTTTGTGAACATGCGGAGGTGAAATGAGTGGCGAAAAATGTCAGTTTTGTGGAAAGCCTGCAACTGTCCATATGACACAAATTATTAATAATAAAACGACAGCAATGCATATGTGTGCTGAATGTGCTGCAAAACAAGGGTTGTTTGATCAAGAAGGGTTGCCATTTGCGATGTTGTCGCATTTGGGAGAATCATTATTTTCTGGGATTAAACAGCAGACACCAATTAATAGTTTAATATGCTCAGAATGTGGATGTACTCCGATGTCATTTCGTGAGACAGGAAGATTGGGATGTGCAAATTGTTATAAAGATTTAAAGCTTCTGATTAATGGCATAATAGAATCTTCTCAGAAGGGAATCGTGCATACTGGCAAACGTCCACGATGTGAATCGTCTTTAACAAATGCCAAAGAAGAAATAACAGCGTCTTCGAGCAATGTAAAATCGAAGGTCGATGCTAAAACCAAACGATTGTCAGATTTGCAAGAACAATTGACGATTGCAGTAAAAGAAGAACGGTATGAAGATGCAGCGAAATTACGTGATAAGATAAATCAATTGAGCACAAAGAATCGAAAAAAGAGGGCGAAGGATGAATAATTTTGGTGATATTCTGTTTCAAGATGAGCATTTGATGCGCGATACAATGCGGATAGTTGTTCTTTCAC
>CAZPRW010000052.1:0-5507 GCA_964589405.1 uncultured Opitutales bacterium
AAATCTCTTTATAATACGGTCTTCAAGCGAATGGAAACTAATGACCACAAGACGGCCACCTATTGCTAATCGTTGAAATATAAGAGGCAAAGCACGCTCTATCGCACGAAGCTCATCATTGATAAATATTCGTATTCCTTGAAAGACTTTCGTTGCTGGATGTATTTTCTGATGTTTCTTTGGTAAATTTCGAACGATCAAATCGGCAAATGTATCAGCATACGACAATGCGCCATCATGCCTATGATCAATTATCGTCTTAACAATATTCCTCCAAAAAACTTCTTCACCATAATCACGAATCGCAACAACTAACTCCTGTTCAGTGGCATGTCGCAAAAATTGTTCAGCAGTAATGCCTGATGAATTGTCCATCCTCATATCTAATGGAGAATGATGCTTAAACGAAAAACCACGTAATGCATCATCCAATTGAAACGATGACACACCCAAATCCATCAACACTCCGTTAAACTCTGGCAATTGCAAATCAGCAATATCAGCAAAATTGGAACGATAAAATGCAAAATTTTTATAACGCAATGCAACATCATTTGCTCGATGTTCTGCCATAGGATCTCGATCTAGTGCATATACAAAATTATTTTCATTTGCAGATAATATACCGCAAGAATGACCACCTCCACCGAATGTACAGTCTAGAAAAACACCACCAACACGAGCATTTAACCAACTTAACGACTCATCCAACATAACTGGACAATGTGAAAAATTTGACTGGTCATTAACGTTCATAGCCCGAGCTGTGTTAAAATTTGACTAATTTCATCATCATTTTCTTCATCACTATCAATATAGGCGTCGTATCGTGACGGCTCCCATATGCTGAATGTTACAAAATTCCCAACCATGATGACTTCTTTTCTCAATGAAGCATGACGCATCAACGATGAATTAATAGCAATTCGACCCTGGCTATCACATACCAATTGATCAGCTCTGGAAAATAATTTCGTCAGTACTTTTTGCCCTGCTTTATCTCCTAAGCTGATATTTGATACCTTCTCTCTCAATTTTTCAACCATATGAGGAGGATATACAGTTATGCAACCTGATGTGTTAGGAATAGCAATATAAACATCGCTATCATTGTCTCCAAAACGCCATTTTGCAGGCAACAACACCCTACCCTTTTCATCCGCATTACGGGCATGTTTTCCTACATAAATGTTGCGCGATCCAATCACAATAAAATGACCTTTACCTCCACTATTCCCCATTCTTTCCCACTGTCAAGAAAGATTATGCAATTTGTTTCAAAAATTTATTATCGCAATAACATGCAAAGCTTATAAATACTGCCATTTTGATTTTTGCACGTCAGTTACACAAATCACTTCACGACCTGCCAAAATAACCATTAAATTACCATTAAAAAAATGAAGTATCATACATACCACAAAAATATGTCTCATGAGTCACTCATTTGTTATTTTTACATACAGTTTTTTATTTTACTTTATTTATGTCATCGTAATAGTTGTTGATGATTGAACATCATGGAAGATATCAGCGGACAATATTCTGTAATTGCACGTCGTTGGAGACCAAAATCATTTAAAGAAGTAATAGGTCAACAACACATAGTAACTACATTATCTAATGCAATTTTGTCCAATCGAATTGCACATGCTTACCTCTTTGTTGGCCCAAGAGGTACTGGAAAAACTACGATGGCCAGATTGTTAGCAACGGCAATTAACGCACCAGGCGGGCCATCCATAATATTTGATGAAAATAGTGAATTAGCGCGTGCTATAGCATCAGGAAATTGTATGGATGTCATAGAAATCGATGGAGCATCAAACAACTCCGTTGAACAAATCCGTAATTTGCGTGAAGAATGTCGATATGCACCGACGTCTTGCAATTATAAAATATACATTATTGATGAAGTTCACATGCTATCAACAGCAGCATTCAATGCATTGCTAAAAACATTAGAAGAACCACCTGCACATGTGAAATTTATTTTTGCAACAACGGAAGCTCATAAAGTCCTCCCTACTATCATTTCTCGTTGTCAACGATTTTCGTTTCGCCCAATTTCTATATCAATGTTGACAGAAAAATTATCACTAATCGCTAAATCTGACAACATCCACATATCGGACGATGCACTTTCTATTATCGCAAAATTGGCAAATGGTAGTGTGCGAGATGCTGAATCTATATTAGAACGTATGTCAACAACGAGCAATGGTGAAATCACAGCAGAAGACGTCAATCAAGCATATGGATTGGCCGATAAAAAAACGATAGAAGCAATTATCAGCAGCATGTACTTTGGCGACTATAAAAAACTCATTCAATTATCAAAATCCGTCATTGAATCAAATTGCGACATTTATGCAGTAATTTGCGATATAGAAACAACACTATACGAGCAACTATCGAATATTCTGGATAATGACAGCAATTATCCAGACAGAATGATTCGTATCATTGAAGAAATCCATAGATCAAAAGATACATTACGAACAGGAATTTCCGAAGAAATCAATTTCGAAACAGCTTTGTTAAAAGCATCAGAACATGGACAATCTCGTGCAATAGATACATTATTGCGAGATATTCGTGCATTACAAAAATCACCTGACGCACAACTCATTACAGACAAAGAACAGTCAAACGAACAATCACGGCTATCTCCAGAAGTACGCGCTGTATTGCAGGATGGATTCAGAGCGCAATTAACCACTAACTAAACAAAATCAATACGATGGAAGATATCGACAAATGCCTCCTACAAGACATCGACGACTTTCTCGTACATCTTTCATTAGAAAAGGGATACAGCAAAAACACTGTAAATAGTTACGAAAATGATTTACACGCTTTCGCTACATACATTTCAAAAAATGGCATAACGTCATTGGCAGACATCACCATTGAAAATATACGACGATGGTTACAATTCATCAATGATAACAATTGTTCAGCAGTGACAGCATCACGCAAATTATCAGCACTACGATCCTTTAGCAAATTCATCAAACCAAAACATGATAATTTTTTTAAAATAATAAGACAAATAAAACGTCCGCAATGCGGAAGAAAATTACCAAATACTATCTCAGCACAAAACATGGACATATTATTGTCAGTTGAAGATAACAATTCATTGATCGCTATACGTGACGCAGCAATTATGGAACTCATGTATAGCAGCGGATTGCGAGTTTCAGAGATTTGCAATCTGTTAATAACATCTATTGACATCGAAAATCAATTCGTCCGTGTTTATGGAAAGGGATCAAAAGAACGCATTGTGCCATTCGGAACAATTGCAAAAGAAAAAATCAATCATTACTTGACAGTTGCTCGTCCACAATTATCGCAGACATACAGCGATAGCACACTGTTTTTGAACATAAGAGGAAAAAAACTATCACGCAAAACCATCTGGATGCATTTGAAAGAAAAAGCACTAAAATCTGGAATTCAGCATAATGTCACTCCTCATGCGTTACGACATTCATTCGCAACACATTTATTAGAAAATGGAGCAGATCTACGATCAATTCAAACAATGCTTGGACATTCCGACATTTCAACAACACAAATTTATACAGAAGTAAACAAGAAGAAGCTAATATCAGATTACAAAAAATTCCATCAAAGAGATAAGTTTTAAAAAACTTTTTCATCGTATCAACTTTGCTCAATTTTTTTATGAAAAAAAGCTTTTCGCAAATTCAAAAACAGAATGAAAAATCTGATCCGGCATTATTTCATGATGAAGTTTATCAGATATAAGAACAGAATTAATTCCAGCATTTTTTCCAGATAACACATCAATAGATTTATCTCCAACCATGTAACAGTTTGAACGGTTTAAACGATGTTTTCCTATCATTTCTGTAATAAACCTTGGAGATGGCTTACGATAAATACACTTCTCTGTCGGCAACTCTGGAGCAACACAAATATCTTCGAACGGCAAAGGATAGTCGTATCCAAATTCAGAGCACATTTTTTTATTACACAATACAACGTCGTTAAACGTCATTAATCCTCTTGATATTCCACTCTGATTAGTAAAAAGAAACAACTTACATCCCATTGACCGCAATATTAAAATACCTTCTTTAACACATGGCAATAATTCTACTTCATCAGGATTTTTTAAATAATGTTTATCCTCTATCAACGTACCGTCACGGTCAAGAAAAATTCCAATTGATTCAGACATTGCTTAAAAATCCTAAATTTTGCTGCCAAAAATCATATTATACAACCTATAATTGAATAGATACGGCAACACAGCGCTCATAACCATGATCGCAATTGCCACATTGCTAAACACAGGCATACAACTTTTTCCAAGAAAAACCAATGGAATAATTGGCAAAAACAACAATCCTGTCATCAACAATGCATATCCCAAGAAGTCCTTTTGTTGCAAATTTTTCATACATTCAACATTGTCCAACAATTGCAAATGCACTGCCCGACTCATCCCACATAATATCATTGCTGTAAATATACCTTGCACTACCGACATTAATAATACAGCATGACAACATTTTTCATCAGATATATTAATCAAAAACAACCAAAAATAACCGCTTTGCCACGTCAACAAAACACTTACAATTCGCCGCACAGATCGCTTGGCGAAAAACAATATTGGAACAAAAAACAATGAACTATAAATCAAAATATTTGCTACAATGCGCGATCCATTCGTCCATTGAAAACCACCTAATTTAAAAATATTCAATGCAAAACTGACAAGATATGATCTATTAACAAGCGCCCAAAATATCAACAATGGAAACGGTGCACGCAAAGAAAACGTCTCCATCCAACCACTAATTGGATATGACGCTAATAGCATGCCAATTCCTAAGACAACCATCATAGAATCAACAACATCCTGTCCATGCATCCCAAACCACAACAAAGATATTGCAATCAAATGAAATATCAGAAACTTTTTTATTACATATCTAACATCACCTTGGCCAGTCAACAACAATATTGCGATATTAAATGTCATTAATCCTGCCAATGATGCTATATTGCCGAAAAAGCATAGGGTTGATGCAAGACAGAACAGAACAATTAAACACTTTGATTGCGACAAAAATTTTGATTTCAAATCTTTAACACAACCAAGATTCGGCATCCCAGTATTTTCTAAAAAAAGAAATAAAAAATAAGAAACAGCAACAAGTACAATATCAGAAATCATATTTTTATTTAGAAAACTACAAAATCACACATAACGGTCATTGTTTGCGAAAACGATGCAATATAATCCTTCTTAGACACAATGCTCCTGCAATAATTAATGCAAAACTGCCAACAATAACACTCTCAAAGAAAAACTTCACGACAACGCGGTCGATAAAATCACAAAATTTTACTATTTTTTTTAAAATCATAATAAATATTTATTTTGTATCATATGCACGATCACCAAAATCTCCAAGCCCTGGAAATATAAACTTACGATCGTCTAATCGTTCGTCTATCGC
>CAZPRW010000053.1:0-3673 GCA_964589405.1 uncultured Opitutales bacterium
GGGGGCGATATGTTGAAAAAGCTTTTTAATATTTTTATGTTTACAGCGGTGGTTTTATCTGCACATACTGCGAATGCAGAGGATGAGGCGCAAAAGTTGTCAGAGGAAGAAGTTGCCATGAATGAAGTTTCGCAAGTGCAACAAGAAAAAAAAGATGATGAAATTGTCGCAAATGCGTTGTTCAATCAAGTCTGGGATGAGCTTGCAACTCAATTTGGAGAGTCGAATATCATTTTGCCGTCGCAAGTAGTCTTTTTGAATGGTGCGCCAGGTGCTGGCAAGGGGACTAATACATTGACAGTAATGCGCATATTGGAAATTCCTACAAAGCCGATTGAAGTCAGTTCATTGTTGAATTCTCCTGAATGTGAGGAGTTAAAAGCGCAGGGAAAATTGATAGCAGATGATATCGTTGTTCGTCAGGTCATGAATGAGTTATTGCGCGCTGAAAATGCCCGTGGTGTAATAATTGACGGGTTTCCGCGATCTCCAATACAAGCATATTTCTTGAAATGTTTGATTGCAAAGCTGAACGAGCAGAACGATGATGCTACGACCGTATTCCGTATGATTAATTTTTCTGTCTCTAAACAGACAAGTATTGGTCGTCAATTAGCACGTGGAGAAGCTGCTAAAAAACAAAATGAATTAGCTATTCAAAATGGACAACCAGTTGTTCCTGTTCGTGAAACTGATATGTCGGAAGAAGCTGCTGAAAATAGATATAATACATATGTTGCGACAGCATATCGTTGTATTGCAATATTAGAAAATGATCTCGATGTATACGATATTAATGCAGAAGGGACTATGGATGAGGTCCGTTCTAGAATATATGGTGTATTGCCAACGCAATCTGCACAAGAAAAGCAATTGTAATAATTGATATTTCAATCAGTCGCCATGTTGTCAATGAATGCACATTAATGGTGTGGCGTTTTTTTGTACATAAATTATTAAGAATTGCATTAAATTTTTCCACAAGAGGTGCAATCGATCAATGATGTTGCTATTAATGGTGTTTTTTGTAGCATGTCGTGATCATGTTGTTTAGGTATCTTGCAAAGGATAATAATCAAAATGTAATTCATGGTGAATTATATGCAGATAATAAATTTTTTGCCGAAAAGGTATTGCAACAAAATGGCATGGATGTTGAGTTGATACAACCAGTATATGACGCTGGTCGATCAAATATTATCAGGCAGACTTCTTTATCTATACGTAGTAGTAGAAAATTTTTTAAACAAAAGTACTCTTTATTTGAAGAATTGGCTGTAATGTTGTCAGCTGGACTGAATGTTAATCAATGTTTGCAAGTATTATTGAAAAAGACGAACGATGGTGATGTTTTGGGCCGTATAATGTTGGCATTGCAAGAAAGAATCGCTGGCGGAATGGCACTGTCGGAAGCGATGTCATGTTGTGATAATATTTTTTCGCAGACAGAAATACGTTCTGTTCGAGCAGCAGAGAAAATAGGGCATCCTGAATTAGCTCTTCAAAAGTTATCAGCAGTCGGAAGACATGTAGAAAATATGACGAAGAAAGTAAAATCAGCATTGGTGTATCCAGTCATTGTTTTATTGTCATCAATCATAGCGTTGATCGTTCTTGTAAGTTTTGTTGTGCCAAAGTTTGAAACAATATTTTTTTCGCATGGAAGCCGCGTTGAATTGCCAGATATAACACGTGGATTGATATCCTGTTGTAAGTTTTTTCAAGGACACATTATTGGTATAATATTAAGTGTTATGATGATTTCTGTTGTTGTATTAAAATTGATGCGCTATTCTAAGTTTCGATTATTGTTATTTGATATAATGTTGAAAATTCCATTGTTTAATCGCATATATATTACAGTCGATTTACATAATTTTTTCAGAACAATGCATATGTTATTGTCATTTAAAATGTCACTACAGGATGCGATGTCGTTATCGATAACATTGATCAATCATAGTAATTTACGTCGATCAATGCAGCATATTTTATCACGATTATTATGTGGTGAAACATTGTCCGATTGTTTTCAAAATTGTTCCACGATACCAGCACAGGTTTGTGGATTAATATATGCTGGAGAACATGCTGGTGACATTACTTTAGCATTTGAAAGGGCATCAGAGAGTTATGAAAATGAAGTATTGTCGCAGTTGACCATCGTGACAACACTGATTGAACCGATGATGATTATCATATTAGCAATTATTGTCGGTACAATAGCAATAGCATTGTTTTTGCCGATGAACACGATGATCAGTCATATATCGTAGAGTTTTTTTTAATATATTCAATAGGCATGGTTTTGTAGCACATACGCAGTGTTTTTGTATGATTGTGCTTGCAAAATGTTGTTGTAAGAAATCATTAGTTGATGGTATAAAAATATGAAATATTGGAATACAAATGGTTGGCGTGTTCTATTGTTGTCATGTGCAATATTTTGTGGACGGCTAATAGCAGATGATGCATCTAAAGTAGAAAAACCATTCGGGCCTACTCGGGAGATGCGTGCTGAGACCATTTATATGGTGCGGTGCATGGAAGAGTTACACCTTGAGCATAAGAATATTTCGATGTTAGATAATCGTGATATTCTTACAGATTTTATATCAGAGTTAGATATAAATAAGATGATCTTGCTTAAGAGTGAAGTAGATGGTTTGATTAAGAAGTATGTTGCAACGTTGGATATATTTGTCAGCGGAGGAAGTTTAACACCAGCATTTAGTATATTTGAAACATTCCGTAATGCAGCATATCAGCGTATGGATTGGGCATTAGATCGGTTAGATAAACCATTTGATTTCTATCAAGATGATACATTTGTATTTGATAGAAAGGATGCAGAATGGCCGAAAACTGCTGAAGAAGCAGATATTTTATGGGAACAACGGTTGAAATATGATATATTAAATGAAGCATTTAGTTTGTTCCGTGCAAAAACAAGGAATAACGAAGATATTGTTAGTGATAATCTCGAGAATATAGAAGGTGAAAATAATAAGATATGTTCCGTTGAGGATATTGAACAATATTTGCCAGAAGCAATAGCGAATATTCGTAAACGATTTGAAAATGGTAAGCGATCGTATTTGGAGTTCGATTCTTGGATGTTGCAAGAAATGTTCTTGAACAGCATATCGAAAATGTATGACCCACATACAAGTTTTTTATCGAAAGATTCTTTTGAAGATTTGAATATTCATATTCATAATGCATTGATTGGGATCGGTGCTGAATTGAGTGATGAGAACGGTATATGTACAATAAATAAACTTACGCCAGGAGGCCCTGCGCAGTTGTCAGGAGAAGTACAATCTGGTGATAAAATCATTGCAGTGGCTCAAGGGGATGAAGGTGAGTTTGTTGATGTTGTTGGGATGCGTTTGCACAAGACGGTAAAATTATTACGTGGAGAAAAAGATACTGTTGTTCGTATAAAAATAAATACAGCGACAGGAGATTCTAAGATTGTGCGACTGGTCCGTGACCATGTTAAATTGAATGCAACACGTGCTAGTGCAAAATATATTGAATTGTCGGATGGGAATTCAGACATCGTTCGCATAGGAGTCATTGAATTACCTTCATTTTATGGTGATGCTGACCATAGTGATACTGTAGCTGTACACGCCGACAAGGATATTCAAACGTTGCTTGGTATGTT
>CAZPRW010000053.1:3683-5494 GCA_964589405.1 uncultured Opitutales bacterium
AAGAAAAGCATGTTGATGGTATTATTCTTGATCTCCGACAAAATGGTGGTGGATTATTAAATCAAGCAGTGTCGATTGCTGGAATGTTTATCAAGAGCGGCCCTGTTGTTCAGGTAAAAGATTCATTTGGGAAGGTAGATAATTTAGCTGATGAAAATGATGCAATAGAATGGGACGGTCCGTTGGCCATATTGTCATCATCGATGAGTGCTTCTGCATCAGAAATTCTAATTGGTGCGATGCGGGATCATAAGCGTGCCATTATTGTCGGTGCAGATGCTACGTATGGAAAGGGGAGTGTACAAGCAGCGCTTGATATGAATTTATTTTTCAATGCTCTGCCAAAGAATAAAAACCTTGGTGCTGCGTACATTACTGTACAAAAATGGTATTTGCCGACCGGTCGTTCGACACAATTAAAAGGTGTACCGTCTGACATTGTATTACCTAGCCTTGATCAATGCTTTCATAAAAGAGAAGCAGATTATCCTCATGCTTTAAATTGGGATACAGTTCCGCCAGTGTCATTTGATTATGAACAAGAACAGGAGAATATGCGGTGTTTTGTCGATGATGTATTGATAAATAAATTAAATGAAATGTCATTAACTCGTCAGAAAACATTGCCAGAATTCGATGTGATGGACATGAGGATCAAGCGTTTTGATTCTGCTGTTAATAAAAAAGAAATGTCATTAAATATTTTGTTCCGATTACAAGAAAAGGATGATGACGATCGTCAGGTTGCTGAGATTACTGATATAATTAATCAATTTAAAAAAGAAGATGATCGGCATGTTGAATCAATATTATTGCCAGATGTTGATGATGAGTCACAAGAAAATAATGACAAGAAGGACATGGATGGTATCGTCATGTTCGATGTAAATCTTAATGAATGCTTGCGTATAGTTAGGGACTGGATAATGATTAATCGTGAGGATATTGGGATGATATGTGTTTCATCTGAACAATGAGTATACTCGATACGATACAGTCCCCGCGTGATTTGCAAAAATTATCTGCCAGTGATCTTAACGATGTGGCAGATATGTTGCGTCAGCGTATAATTTCTGTTGTCAAGACCAATGGAGGACATCTTGCGTCAAATCTAGGAGTTGTAGAACTAACAATAGCATTGCATCGTGTCTTCCGGTCGCCAATCGATAAATTAGTCTTTGATGTTTCTCACCAGACATATGCACATAAATTATTGACAGGAAGAAATGACTTCAGGTTTGATAAATTGCGGATGACAGATGGATATAGTGGGTTTTCTTCTCCGTCTGAAAGTAAACATGATATTTTCGTTGCTGGGCATGCTGGAACCGCATTATCTGTTGCTCTTGGGCTGGCATATGCACGTGATTCTTTATGCCAGGATCATCATGTTGTTGCGATTTTAGGTGATGCATCATTGTCATGTGGGATGACGATGGAGGCATTGAATTGTTTATCGTCAACAACTGCACGTCTCATTATCATTATCAATGATAATGAATTTTCTATCAGCAAGAATGTTGGTGCTATTTCATTATATTTAAATGAGATCATGCGCAGTCGTTTATATAGTGCTGTTACTCATTTTTTTAAAAAGATCATAGGTGCTGATAGATTTGGGCGTTCAGTAATAAATAATGTGCGCAACATTAAACGTGCAGTAAAAGGGTTGTTATTGCCGACATCATATTTTGAATATTATGGATTGCGGTACGTTGGTCCTGTCGATGGACATAATATATCACAACTTGAAGAAGTATTACAGTTTTGCAAAAAATCAACACGGCCAGTTGTATTGCATGTAAAGACCA
>CAZPRW010000054.1:0-5432 GCA_964589405.1 uncultured Opitutales bacterium
CTGCGTGCAGCATCAGTAATAGCATTCTGTTCAGCATGCACTGTTGCCTGTTCATGACCATCACGCACCTTTGAATTATGCGGTGCACCAGCAATAAAACCATTGTATCCAGCAGCGATCACACGGTTGCGATGTTCTCCCTGCGAAACTAACACACAACCGACATGTAACCTTCCGCAATTCGACCGCGTTGACAACAACAATGCAGTCGCCATGAAATAATCATCCCAATTTGGCCGACTGTGACCATCTGAAATAAGACCGCCAACCGCACGCGTTAACCAAAATTCATCATTCATAAAAACACCAAACAACTTTTAATTACATATTGTAGTCGTCTGATCTATCAAAATTTACAACCGACACTGATTTATCAATCTTTTTTATCAGTCCAGACAATGTTCTCCCTGCGCCACATTCAATAAATTCTGACACGCCCATGCTGATCGCACACATACAACAACCTTCAAATAAAACAGGAGAAACAATCTGTTTAACCAATAGATCCTTTATAACAGCCGGATCACTCACAACATTCGCCGTGACATTGCTCAATACCGGAACCTGAGGGATATTGAATGTAATATCACGCAAAAACTTTTCAAACCCAATACCAGCAGATTCCATCAACGGAGAATGATATGCACCAGCAACATTCAATGGTAACACACGTTTGAACGACATTTGTTCTGCTATTGAACGTGCCACTTGTATACATTTTGCATCACCAGATAACACTATTTGACCAGGACAATTGAGGTTTGCCTTATAAACATTCGCAGAAGCACATACAGTATCAACATCATCAGGATTTCCACCTAACAAGCATAACATACTGCCATTAGTCCGTTCACATGCCTCTTGCATAAGATGAGAACGCTCTGCAACAATAGCCAATCCTGTTTCGAAATCATAAACCCCTGCAGCCCACAACGCGGTCAACTCTCCCAAACTTAGACCGAATGCTACTGATTGTTCCTTCTCAGGAAACAAAGATCGTAATACAGCAACTGCAGCAACACTATGTAAAAACAATGCTGGCTGACATACTTTTGTCTGCGTCAAAACTTCACCTGGGCCGTAAAAACATGTTTGCAAAAATGACTCACCGAACATCTTTTCAGCTGCTCTATAAAATGAATGCACAACAGGAAACGATTCATATAATGACCGCCCCATGCCAACATACTGCGCTCCCTGACCAGGAAAGACTAATGCCGTTGCCATACCACAACCAACAATAATGAAAATCTAAAATAAAAGCTTAACCTTTTATTTCGCGGTGCAAAGTATGACGTTTTAAAAACTTATTGTACTTCATCTTCTCTACACGCTCTGTCTGAACCTTTTTATTACGAGTAGACATATAACGCGAAACAGGCTTTCCTTCTTTTTTAGCCTCTGTACATTCTAAAATAATATATTCTCGTGGCATATTAGACCCCTGATATCACCGCAGGTAAATTGTTCATAAACAAAAGACAAGCAGAAAGTTTTAACGTGTAAAACAACAGACAAATCTTCGGTTAAGAAATTTTTCGTCATTTATGCACTATTTATTAAAACGGAAGACTGCAACATCACCATCTTTAAAAATATAATCTTTCCCTTCCAATCTCGCTCTTCCAGCATCACGCGACCCTGCCCAACCATGATATTTTATGATATCATCAAAATCCACAACTTCCGCCTTAATAAATCCTTTTTCAAAATCACCATGAATAATGCCAGCACATTGAGGAGCTTTCATACCACGCCGAAATGTCCATGCACGCGACTCATCCTCCCCTGTCGTAAAAAATGATGCTAGTCCTAACAATTCATAAACACTTCGTATCAACTGCGACACCCCACTATCTACGACACCAATATCCTTCAATAATGTTTCTGACTCATCAACACTCATGTCGACAAGATCAGCCTCTACTTGAGCACAAATAACACATGTTGCTGAATTTCCATAACCAGCAGCATATTTTCGTACAGACTCTACAAAGTCATTTGTCCCTGAACCTGTAATACACTCTTCATCAACATTACATGCAAAAATCACAGGTTTGGTCGTCAATAAATTATACATTCGTATTCGTGACCATGTATCATCATCAAAATCCATAGAAATTATTGCACGACCGTTATTCAATGCATCTCGCAATTTCGTCAATATTGCGACATTTTCTTTGGCATCTTTATCATTGCTTTTGGCCTTTTTAATATTCCGCTCTAATTGTACTTCTACAGACTGCAAATCTGCTAACAATAATTCAGTATTAATAATTTCAATATCACGTATTGGGTCTACATCACCTGAATTATGAACAATATTTTCATTTCGAAAGCATCTGACAACATGAACAATTGCATCAACTTCACGAATATTTGCTAAAAATTTATTACCAAGACCTTCTCCTGTGCTCGCACCTGCTACCAAACCTGCAATATCCACCATTTCTATCGCAGCATGAATTGTCTTTTTACTATGTGACAACTCAGTTAATTGTTTCAGCCTTACATCTGGCACCTCAACAACACCAACATTCGGTTCAATCGTACAAAATGGATAATTTTGCGCATCTGCTTTGTGCGTCCTCGTCAAAGCATTAAACAAAGTACTTTTCCCAACATTCGGCAACCCAACTATTCCAGCCTGCAACATGAAAATGTTTCTATGGCCAACAAAACGACTGTGTCAATGGAATTAAACTACTCATCGTCATTACGACAATCAGCATGTTTACTCATTGCAATCCCATACCATGCAAGCTCACGAATATCAAATAAAGCAACACCAATGTCACTCTTTAAACCATTCATTTTTCCAGAAAACTTTGGCATTTGTCCGGCTAATACTATAGCATTATTTACATAAGAAATGGCCTGCTTGAAATGGCATATCGCTAACAAATATTCTCCAACATCAATATTCGCCACACCACAAATCATTTCGCAACGAATATCGTTTATGCATTTTATAAATCCCCAGTAATCTTTAACGGCAAGTGTTTTATTTTCACTAAACAGCAATTCCAAAATTTTCTCTAAAAAATAGCAGACTGATCGCGTAGCAATATATATCGGATTTTTATGAAATGTAACAACATCTGACATTATTGACTGTCTGCCAGACATCCCTGAAACAACCCTATCCCATTTCATCTTAGCGAAGATCATATCTAAATGATTAGCGATATGTCTTGTAAGAATAAATAATTTAAAAAATTTACCAGCTTCTGCATCTATAGCAGATAAATAAACATGCCATTGTTTTTCAGTGAGCGAAAATTGCGCCCATTCTTCAAAATCACCTTGTGGATAATATTTTTCTAATGACATTTCGAAACGACCCAGTATTCATACATAACAACTTATCTTTTGCAATCAAATTTTTAGCACTAACAACAAAGATATTTGCAAAATTACTACAGGTCATTAGTGACACGCACAATAGTAATACATTTCTGTGAAAACAAATACATTGAAAATTTATATACGTACGTATGGATGTCAGATGAATGAACGCGATAGTGAGTCTATCGCTGCACAATGCATACAAAGAGGACATCAAATTGTACATGATGAAAAAGTCGCAGATATTGTAATATTAAATACGTGTAGTGTTCGCGAACAGGCAGAAATAAAAGCAATCGGAAAATCAGGCCATCTCGCCAGAAAAAAAAGAAACAATCCTAATTTCAAAATTGGAATAGTCGGTTGCATGGCAGAAAACTTAGGCGCTGAATTATTCAATCTTAATCCAGCAATTGATTTTGTTGTAGGCCCTCAACGAATACATGAACTATGTGATTTATTTTTTGAAAGCTCATATCAATTACGAACAGGAACACCAATAACAAACCATAGCCATACAAATTTCGATAGAAATCTTTCTCGGAATCAACATTCTGCATTCATATCCATCATGCAAGGATGCAATATGAGATGCAGTTACTGCATTGTCCCGAAGACCCGCGGCAGAGAATATTACCGACCGATGAACGATATCGTCGACGAAGCAATTTATCTCGCTCAAAATGGAATAAAAGAAATCACATTGCTCGGACAAATAGTAAATAAGTACGGCAACAATACCATTCCTCACTGCAACAATAAATCTCCATTTGTTCAATTATTAGAACGGTTGAATGATATAGATGGAATACAACGCATTCGATATATATCACCACACCCGAGTTTCTTTTCTGACGATCTGATAGAGGCGCATCATAGATTACGCAAGCTCTGCCCATCAATCCATTTTCCTGTACAAAGTGGCTCCGATAGAATTTTAAAAGAAATGCGCCGTCCATATACACGCCAAACCGCACTATCTATCATAGAAAAACTACGAACCAAAATTCCAACAATAGGAATATCAACAGATATAATCGTAGGATATCCAAGTGAGTCAGAACAAGACTTTCAAGACACTGTATCTCTTTTAGAAGAAGCTCGTTTTAACCTATCGTTTATATTTAAATACAGCCCACGCACAGGGACAAAATCTGCCACTTTGGTAGATAATATTCCAGAACAAGAAAAAGAACGCCGCAACAGTATATTATTAGAAAAAGCCGCTCAACTATCATTAAATTACAATCAACAATTCATAAATACCACTGCTGAAGTTCTTGTCGAAGGACATGCTAAACGCGGTGATAATATGTTGTTCGGATGGACACCACAGCATTGCAAAGTAATATTTGAAGGCTCTGACAGTGACTTCGGACAAATCTTGCCAATAAAAATAACAGATTGCACAACAACAATTTTATTGGGAAGTAAGATTTAATCAATTGTACAGAAACTGTATCGCGCCATCGTCAACCGAAGCGGGTAACAACTTAGTTTTTCGCCTGTAAAATGTTACTTACTGCGCCAGCTTTGCAGTATTTGCAACATCGAACACATCCAATTAAAAAAACATCATAAGCCCGCCAAACAAGCTGTCTGCCAACAGGAACAGACGTTAACTCTGACTAATAAAAATGCGTAACGATAAAATTAAACTTAACATAAAGCAACCAATAATTCACGTCCAGTGATATTGAGATATCAACGAAATATGTTTACATCGCCTCACACACACGAGATACAAAACAGCATCTGTATATTAATTAACACACGCCAACCAAACTGTATTGTTAAGCAACCATATGCAAACAACTATTATTCAAAGATCCAACCAGATATTGTTTTTACTTTCAAAACACCAACAGAGAATTTCTACTTACATAAAAAACGAAACACGCACTGCGTTGACCACCAAAACATTGTCGTCCAAATCAAGAATTAGATCAAAACAAGCCACATTTCTCATCATCCACACAACCTACAACAATAATCACTATACTAACAATCTCATTTTGCCGCATGGATGTCCCTGAGTCACGGGTTGATCCCTGAGTCACGGGTTGATCCCTGAGTCACGGGTT
>CAZPRW010000055.1:0-5431 GCA_964589405.1 uncultured Opitutales bacterium
AATCCGGTGTAATGTTTAAAATTCCCATGATCCACGGGAAAGGCTCTACCATCTTTTGCAACATTTTAAGAAAATATTAATTGTTGTGCTTCTGTCACCCATGATTTATCAGTTTCAAATATCCCAGATAATGCCCGTGTTACAGTTGATGATGATGGTTGTAAAATTCCACGTGCTGTCATACACATATGTTGTGCAGAAACAATTACTAATACACCATTTTGAGCAACATTTTCAGCTATTGCTTGATGTATTTGTTGCGTCATCCGTTCTTGTATTTGTAAACATTTAGAATATTTATCCACTATACGTGCGAGTTTACTAATCCCAACAACTGTATCGTTGGAAGGGATATATGCGATAGCAACTTTTCCAAAAAATGGTAATAAATGATGTTCACAAAATGATGAAAATGTTATTCCTTTAATAATAACCATGTCATTATAGTGATCAACATGGAATTTTTGGTGCAATAACTCTTCATCTGAATATTCAGGTGTTTTAAAAAATGTTTTCAATGTTTCTGCTACACGCCGTGGGGTATCCCGCAATCCTTCCCGATCATTGGAATCTCCAAGACCCTCTATCATCATTTTTACACCCCGCAATACTTTATCGAAATCCATTGCTGTATACTGTCCGACGACATAGAATTTTGCAAGTGTCAAGTTATACATATCATTGATCTTTCATTGACAATATTACATCAATTCTATACAATAGGCCGGTTGTATGTCCAAGAAATACCATGGTTTTACATTAATGGAATTATTGACTGTGATTTCTATCATTGGGATTTTGGCTGCTATTTTAATGCCAGTTGTTGGAAATGCTATCGACCGTGCCAGGAAATTACAAATGTCGAAAAATTTACAACAAATCGCGATGGCATATGTAGATTTTTCATTGAACCATTCTATCAAAGAATTGAATTCCTGCAATACAGCCAATGAATGGGCAGGTGTACTGTCGAAATATGATGTTTTGAACCTTGCTTCATTATTTATTTCAAATGAAGATTATTTATCTCAGCAATCTAAATTACTTCTGCCGAAAGTGATTGGATTGCGCAGTGGATGGGAATGGCGCCTTAACCAAGATTTTGAAAAATATCCACTTAGCATAGTGGTGATTTCTGGACTATCACCACATGCGCCAACTGCTACAACACCATTAGCGTATACCCGTGGATTGGATGAAGGTACAGGACAATGGCGACCGTCGGATGGTGACAATGGAGGAGTTTATGGCACAACTGGTGGATTTATTGTCTTTCTTGATGGCCATGTAACATTTTACAATAATTTGACAGATGCTGAAAATCAATTGACCAACTATTATACTGGTGAAAAAACATCACGAATATCAGAATCTGTCAATCATGGCGCCCGTGCACTATCATGGAATGGCGTAGAATGGTCCGCACAGTAATTATAAACAAAACATCATCACACAATACATGACACATTATTAGCAACGATTTGTTTAAAATTGAACAAACGTTACAATATCGTGCTGAGGAATTTGGTACAATGCATTTTCTCAACAAAGTATAGCTATCGTTTTACAAAGGAAAATTTCGCCAAAATTGATTATTATACAAACACTTTACAAAATATGTAAATAATCGCTTTTGCCATATCACTATTTTCAACATGTTATCTTTTCACAACATTCGCTTATAGTTTTGGCTATTGATTTTACCAATGCTTTTTCATTGTCACGAAACTTATAGTTTATCATCCAACAACCACAAATATATGAAAAAAATCCTGATGATTTGATCGCTGATTTCCAAGCAGCATTACAATATCTCCTAATTATCCTGGTTTGGATTGCTGGTAATTTCCCACTCATTATCCCGATAGTTGCATTTATTATCGGTACAGCTAAAGTTGAGCAAACATTCACCATAGCTTCGTTCTTGTTAAGAAATTTCCCAACATTAGCACAGAACGTTTTTAAAAAAGATAATGCAACGTCTATACCTGGCTTTGTCAATTCAGTTAGAAGCGATACCGCCGGACCAACGTCCTCTTTAATACCTCCCATGTAAATATATATACCAGATATTCCTAATGATTTAACGACCTCTCCCATCTTTTCCGCAATATCCACATATTTTTGATTGATGTACTTGGCCTTTATTGCACAAAAATTTTTATCCATTTTTTTGCCAAAAATTGCTCCAGTACTAGCACAACCAGTTCTGTACAAAATCTCGTCGCCAACGGGCTTTGCTGCATCACCAATAAATTACACAACACGTTGTCCTAATCCTGGCGATTTAAAATACTGATAAGACTTATTCAATGCACCCACCGCTGAAGAAATCATCGAAACAGGCCACCACGATGACTTCGCGGTACTTGTTTCAACATTTGACTGCTTCACCATTACATCACCGTTGTTATCCATAGCTGGCCGCTGATTGTACCCATATCATCATAATACTGCAATCATATTTTTTATAAATTATCAGTATTGGATGGCATTACGTCCTTATTGACCAATCCTTTTTCAACAAGCGTATCCATTATACGTGCTGCACGATTATACCCTATGCGCAATCGTCGTTGTAATAATGATGTTGATGCACGATCACTGCTACGAATAACTTCCAATGCTCGTGGAATCATGTCATCATCCCAGTCCTCATCGGAAAATCCACCTTCCTCTTCATCCCCATTCTCTACCATTTCATGAACATCCATGGCATAGTTCGGCTCCCCATTTTTCTCATACAAGAAATCAACAATGGCATTGATTTCCTCATCTGATACAAGGGCACCCTGGGCACGCAACAATCCACTAGCACCTGGCGGTTGGAATAACATATCTCCACGGCCGAGTAATCCTTCAGCACCACCTGCATCTAATATGGTACGGCTGTCGACCTTCGATGCTACTTTGAATGCTATTCTGCTAGGCAAATTCGCCTTTATGATACCTGTAATAACATTTACTGATGGTCGCTGTGTTGCTAATATCAAGTGTATTCCTGCTGCACGGGCTAACTGCGCCAATCTAGCGACTGATGTTTCAATGTCAGCAGGTGCTACCATCATTAAATCTGCCAATTCATCAATAACACAAACAATATATGGGATCTTTTTTCTAGGAATATCAACAGCATCTGTATCGTTTGGTATCGCATTGCTGACTGCTGTTCGTTCTTCTGGTGATAGTTCTTTTTCCAGTTCTTCTGCACGTTGCTTTTCTTCAGCATCTTTTAAAATTTTTGCATTAAACCCGGCAATATTCCGTACACCAGCCTTAGCAAAAATTTTATATCGATTTTCCATTTCAGAAATTAACCATTTTAATGCATTTGGTACTTTTTTCGGATCGGTTACTACAGGAATTAACATATGTGGCAACCGATTGAATACTTGCATTTCGACGATTTTAGGGTCCACCATGATGAATCGCAAATCGTCTGGTGTTGAACAATACACTAACGATGCTATGATTGCATTGATACATACTGTCTTTCCAGACCCTGTCGACCCAGCAATCAATAAATGTGGCATTCTTGCCAAATCATTGATCATCGGTTCACCTGTCGTCCCACGACCAAGAACAACGGGAATATCTGCCTTCATATTTGCCCAATCTGATGATTCCAATATTTCACGTAAACATACCATTTGCGGGCTCTTATTTGGCAATTCTATACCAACGCAACCACGGCCAGGGACAGGGGCAAGAATACGTACAGATTGTGCCCGTAGATTTAATGCAATGTTTTTATCAAGATTTACTATTTTTTCTACACGGACACCAGGTGCTGGTGATATTTCATATCGTGTAATTACTGGACCAACAAACACTTCTCCAGCTTGAACAGATACTCCAAATTCCGACAATGTATTTACTAATTGTCGTGAAACTTCAGCATGATCATCTGCACTAGCGACTGTTTTACTACGTTGCAATAGATCAATTGGTGGCAATACATATTTTCCTTTGGCGACTGGCAATGATACTTTTATATCCTGTTTTGGCCGTTCAACAGAATCATTGACAACAAACTGTTGAGCAGGGACTATTTTTTCTGGAATAACATTTTCTGTAACATGGACAATCTCTTGTTTTTTAGGTGGTTGCGGTTGCACTGGTACTTTATGCCATAATTTACGAATGCAATTTACTAACATTTTCCATAGTCCGACGATCAAATATCGTATCCATGCTATAATATATTTAATACATCCCAACAGCACTACGCGACAATACCCATATTGTTGAATTTTTTTTTCTAAAGCACCGTTTAATGAAATACACCGTGTAAAAACATAAACGCTAGATAATATAAATGCTGTTCCCAAAATGATCGCACTGCCAGTCAACGCAAAAATTTTTTCAAGAATACAGCAGCATAGCCAATATCCTATCAATCCTCCCAGGCCAGCGGATAATATATTTTTTGATACTGATAAAAACATTTCTGCTGACATCCATGCATCTTGAATATATTCCAACAATGCAGCACAACTAATCACCATGATTACTATAGCTGACATTCTACCCTTTGTCATCGGGCGGTCCAGTGGTGATACCAACATATTAGCAAACAATAATAGAATGGCCGGGATCAACCACGCTGCCCACCCTAAATATCGCAATAAAAAAAATACAATATTCGCACCGGCCTTCCCGAAAATATTTTCATCTTGAACGCCAGAATATGTTGTTGTTGCAATAAATGGTGTTTGATAAGGACTAAAATCTATCATCGCGACGAACAAAGATATTGCTGCTACAACAACAATTATAGCGAATGCAATATGTCGCTCAGGCTTCCGAGAATTATGAACATGGTTGACTGTCCTCTTGGCACACATTTACTCCGAATGAAAAGTTTTTTTTGAAAGAGTCAGTACTTTTTACACACCTCCTAAAAAGTATTTCACGAAAGCACTACAACACGAAATACAACAGCTGGATAGAATAATAACGTTTATAGTGACCAATCTGAATCCCGGCCAGCAAAACAAGTGCACGGACGCTTGTCTCAATGCAACAACGATAATTGTCATAAAAAAATCAGAAATTACACGTTATGAATTTGTACCAAACATCGACACTGGATCGTCCATCCGACACGTGTTTTCGCGAATCAAAAGTTTTTTCGCAAGAGTCTCTCGGACTTATTCATCAAATCTAAAAGAAATATTTTTCCAAATCCGTCACAAGGTGATACTCGCGTCATATCAAAAAGGTAAAAAAATAAACAGCTCTGCTGGCACTAGATTCAATTCCACCAGCACAATAGTTGTACAAATGCCGTTATCACCGTGACAATAATAATGAAACAATGTTTACAGGAGCGCAAGACCATCCGTGTAACAAATTCAGACATCTCTGCTGAAATGATAAGTGTGATTTGAAAAAACCAGAGGAAGTGTGGAGTCTACCGGCAATCTAG
>CAZPRW010000056.1:0-5400 GCA_964589405.1 uncultured Opitutales bacterium
GAACAGAGCGGCATGAATCCCGACGGGTTGATAGGCAGTTGCGTGGTCGTTGTTCTCGACAAGGCGACCCTGGAATGGCCAAATTTTTTGTGTCATTAGAAGATAATTTGATGCGTATTTTTGCGTCAGCAGGTCCGATTGCGCGATTGTTACAAAAAACATTCAAAGAAGGTGAAGTATTAACACACCCATTATTAAATCGTTCTATAGAGACTGCGCAGAAAAAAGTAGAACAATATTATTATTCAATACGAAAACGCTTATTGCAATATGATGACGTGTTAAATCGGCAAAGGGAAATAATTTATGCATTGCGTAGCGATGCTTTGTCAGAGGATAATGTTCGAAATGTTATTTTTGAGATTATCAGTAATGAAATTGACATGCGTGTGGATAAATTGCCTTTTTCACCGAAAGTATCAATTGATGTCGAGCAAGCATCGCAATTATTATCATGGGCGAATATAAATTTCCCTATCAATCTGAAATTATCAGAGATTGATGGTCTGTCGGCAGAGGAAGTAAAGAGTACTATTTTTTCAAAAGTAAAACATGTTTATGACATCAAGGAGTCAAGTGATGATAGTGCCGCATTACGTGCCGTTGAACGATATTTATTGGTTAGTGCAATTGACCGTAATTGGCAGAATCATTTGACGGAAATGGATGCCTTGCGTAGTAGTGTTGGATTACGTGGTTATGGTCAGAGAGATCCAATCAATGAATATAGGACAGAAGCATTTGAGTATTTTGAGTCAATGTTGAGACAGGTTAATGCTGATGTTTGCGCAAAAGTATTTCGGTCAGCTGGTAGTGTTGAAGCATTTGAGAGGATGTTGCACGAAATTCGCCATAATATTACATTATCTGGTGGTGATGATGTTAATAATAGTGTTGAGCGGCAACATAGGCAGGAAAAAAATAAAAAAATGATCAATGCGATAGTAGATAATCATTCTGCTGTGCCTAAAGTAAATCGCAATGATTTGTGTCCATGTGGAAGTGGGAAGAAATATAAGAAATGTTGCGGGGCAAAGTAGCAGTTGCGATGTCCGGTGGTGTTGATAGTGCTGTTGCTGCATTGTTATTAAAACGTGCTGGGTATCATGTCCATGGAATATTCATGCGTACATGGAATGCGGACGATGATTCTCATCCGATATCTGATTGTCCATGGAGAAGGGATATGGAAGATGCTCGTTTAGCATGTGAAAGTATTGGGATGTCGTTTGAAGTGGTCAATATGATATCTCATTACCGTGAACATGTTGTTAAGGAATTGGTTGATGGTTATCGCAATGGGATCACGCCAAACCCAGATGTATTATGTAACGCTCGTATAAAGTTTGGACTATTGAAGCAATATGCACTAGACAGCGGATATGATAATTTTGCAACTGGGCATTATTGTCGTCGTGTTGATCGGAAAGATTGTACTGTTGATGTTTTTGAAGGGATTGATAAAAATAAGGATCAATCGTATTTTTTAGCGATGTTATCGCAAGAACAGGTAGATCATTGTTTATTCCCCATTGGTGAGTTTGCCAAGCCGGATGTTCGACAAATCGCAAAAGATGCACAATTGCCAAACGCACAGAAAAAGGACAGTCAAGGAATTTGTTTTTTGGGAAAAGTTAAGGTTCAAGATTTTTTATCAGCATATATTCAAGATAGTGATGGTGATATTGTTGGTATTGATGGTCGTGTTCTTGGCCGACATCATGGATTGTTTAGATTTACTATAGGACAGAGACATGGAATAAATATTCCATCGAATAAAGATTTTGCACATTATGTTGTTATTGGAAAAAATTTAGAAAAAAATCATTTGATTGTAGCACTGGAAGATGTTGATTGTCCTGGGTTATATCAACAAGAATTTTTTGTTCATGGGATTTCAACTATTAACGGTAGATTAGACGATGTTAAAGTGTTATTTGCTCGTCCGAGGTATCGTGATCCAGCATGCAGAATATCATTTGATAGAATTGATGATAATCGTGCGAAGATAGTATTCGATGTTCCGCAACGTGCAGTTGCAAGCGGTCAAATAATAGCATTCTACGACGGTGAATGTTTATTAGGCGGTGCTGTTTTCGATTAAAATTTTATTGATGCGTAATTTGCAGTGTTTTTAACTGATATTTTATGGATGTCTAATATCCTCGTGGGTGTGATTTCGTTTGGATATTAGTAGTAATATAAAACCGCCTATTATCAAAAAAATGGAATAAAATTGTCCACGTGACATGTTATAAATCAATGGTGCGTCTGGTTCTCTAAAACATTCTGTTAATATTCGTAATATGCCATATACTATCAAAAATTTACTGGTTATAACGCCATGTTCCTTAGATTTTCTATTCCATAATTGGTATTGCAGATAAACGAATAATAAAGCACCTTCTAATAAAGATTCATATAGTTGTGATGGATGTCGTGCTGGGATCATAGTGATATCAGATGCCCACTGTGCGCTATCAGGAAAAATGACTCCCCATGGAACATTCGTGATATTTCCAAAAAGTTCTCCATTGATAAAATTTGCTATTCTACCGATAAAAAATCCAATAGGTGCGATTGTTGAAACCAGATCTCCGATTTCTAATACTTTAAATTTGTTACGTTTACAAAATATAAGAATTCCAAGTGCAACACCTATGAATCCGCCGTGACTGGACATTCCTCCATGCCAAATTGCAAAAATTTCTATGGGTGATGTCAGAAATACGTGAGGAGTGTATAATAAAATATATCCCAATCGTCCACCGACAAGAACACCAATTATTATAAAAAACATCAATGATGAGTTTTCATCACATGACATTGGTGATATATTTTTTTTGGTGTAAAGATTGAGTAAAAATGATGCCAATATAAATGATAAAATGTAACAAACACCATACCACTTGATACCTTCTACAAAACAGTCGCTCCCAAACCGTATAATAAATGGGTCGATATTATGAATATAGTATCCCAATGATATCATTCTGACTCCATGGAAAATCGTTTATGTTTGCGCAATGATATAAATCCTACTGTTGATATTAGAATTAACAACGATGCTAATATGCTGATTTGGCTCAAAGTAAAGTAATGCAACAGGCTGTATCCTATAAATGGAGATACAAATCCTCGCAATCCGGCAATAGCGACATTAGCACTCATATATGCACTAAATTGATCCTTAGGTGCGATTTTTGTCACCCATAAACACCATACGATTTCACTACCACCGTAAGCAATTCCAATTAAAATTGATGCTAGTGATATTATTCCATGAGACCGTGAATTGAAAAATAACAACAGTCCGAGCACCATGAAGCAGTTGACCATTATTTTTACGGTAATGATCTTTGTGTTGTCGAATAATTTTCCCCAAGCGCATGAGCTCAATATGCGACATCCGAAAGGAATTGTTATGCATGTTAATGTCTCAAAAAAGTTAGATGCATTAATCCCGCATGATGGATTTACCAAATATTCTGTTCGCAGTGGTTTTGTCATTTGATTAGCGATACCAGCGAATGTCCACCACATTATCATCGTTCCAAATAACCGATCTTTGACTACCAGTTTAAAATTAGAAAATATTGAACGATCTGTTTTGGAAGGTAATATTCGTGATGGTATTTTTGAAAATGATAATGAAGAGCCGATAGCAGCAATAGCAACAACTAGCAATATTAGACGATAATTTTGTAAATTTATATCCATTAATTTTCCGCCAATCGGAGAAAATAATAATGTTGGTATTGGCAGTACCATCAGAACAAGTGACAACCGCCCACCACGTTCCTTTGATGAATAATTCTGTCCATAAACATCCGCCATCAATGGTGCAGGTTGTTTAAAAAATATCATTCCTAACATTATAAATAATAGGAATCCAGAAAATGTATTTGATAGCATGGCTATACATGTAGCAATTGATACTGCTAACATGTAATATTTGCAAAAGTCTGTTACTTTGAGTTTTGATGATTTTGATGCTAATAATTGTGTAAATGGGGTTATGAAATATCCAATGAACCATGCAGAAGTTAAAAGAGATTTTGTCAATTTTGAAGCGTGGAATACTCTTATTGCGACTAATAAAGCAAAGGCATTAAATCCTGCTTCTATTAATCCTGCGCAAAAACAACGACAACTATCAAATAAAAATGTTTTTTTTGCGATGTCAGTTTTTGAGAAATTCTCAAACATAAACAGTCACCAACAATGGCATATCTTTTGAAAATGCAAGCTTTCCTGCGCTGTTTGTGGTATTTTATTGATATATATGGTCAAGATATATACAGAATATTACGATTCACCAAATTGTGCAGATATGTTCAACGAGAATGTCGTACAGCAGATGCTATTGCCCGTTGAGCTTCTCGTAATGCCTCGTTCTTTTTTAGTGCTTCACGTTTATCAAAAAGTTTTTTACCTTTGCAAATAGCAATTTCTAATTTTATCCATTGATGTTTTAAATACATTCTTATTGGAAGGATTGACATTTTATCCCGTTCGATCGCATTGAGAATTTTTCTGATCTCTTGCTTATGTAAAAGAATACGGCGCTGTCGTGTAGTATTTTGTTCTGCACTGTCAGTAAATTTATATTCTGATATGTGAGCGTTCAATAAGAACAAATTGTGATGTTTATCTGGTCTGATAAATGCATCATTGATTTGACAATGCCCAAGCCGTATAGATTTTACTTCCGATCCTGTTAAAACAACGCCACATTCGAATTTTTCACCGATAAAATAATCGTGCGATGCTTTTTTATTACGGATCTCCGTTATTCGAATATTTTGTTTGTTACTCGCCATTCTTCATTGCATTGACATCATAGCATCAGCATTGTTGCGAAGATCATATGTAATTTTTCCTTCTATAATTTCACGCAATGCGATATCTTCATTGTCCAATTTCTCAAGAGAGTCTATCAATGGACGTGCACCGGCTTTTAATTGTTTTACACGACGCGAAACAACATTAATGAGGATATTTGGTTCCCTTATGATAGCAGATGCAGCTTTTAAGTAATCACTTCTCATGACGAAAATCTAACGAATACGGAGGAAGTTGACGATTTTTATGATGTCAATCTTTAATATTGCTTTTTTGATGAAATTGCACGTTGTTTGTTATGGCATGTTAACAGACAGACGAAATAAGGTGATTGTTTTTATTATGGCGTGCTTCTTGTCGGTGTTTGGGTTCGCTGGTCAATCCGCTGGCATAGCGGGGATTACCAATGCTATTTTAGCAACAACAGGAATATCTCGTAATGTCTTTAGTATGATTTACATGATATCAATGTTGGTCGGAAGATGCCTAGTATTATTTAGTGGATCTATTGTCAATAGAATAAGAGTACGTCGTTCTGCGATATACGTTTTGGTT
>CAZPRW010000057.1:0-5167 GCA_964589405.1 uncultured Opitutales bacterium
AACAAGGAATATATGCTAGTTTTTCTATCCCAATATATCCCATATCGCTGACACAACGACAGAACTCTTGAATCCGAACACCAGCACCACAACGAACAACATTATCGGATTTCCATTCTACATCATTCCAAACAACGCCTTCTAAATGGATAACAACACAATTAATTATATCGTCTGGCGGCAACAATTTTGTACCATTTCCAAGAACAACATGTTTAAGATTAAGATTTTTACAAATGTCCAATACGTGTTTCAATTCATCTATTGATTTCGGCTCAACAAAAAGTTTAGCAGTGCTTTTTATACGGATTGAAAAATATTTTGTAATATCTTTGTTCTTTTCGGAATTTATGCTATATTTTTTCAATATATTCTCAGCAATATTGAATGCTAAATTGCTGACATATCTCGTTGCATGTTTTAAAACATTACCTGCACCAACAAATAATACGACCTGTTTGCGGTCGTTTTTAAGAATTTTTTCGTAAAGTGCCTGAATTTGTTGGTCAAAATCACGCAATGTAATCATGCATTTATCATCATGCTGTAAACATTGATAAACCAAATCGCTACTAACACCTTCTATTTCATCTTCGAACGCTGTGTACAGCTCAACAACAGCAACTCGATCAAATCCATCCAAAATAGAGGCAAATTCTTTAAAATATTGTCTTGTGCGTGACAATCGATGTGGCTGAAAAATAACATTAATATCATAGTCGCGATATCGAGACCTGGCAAATCTCAATAAGGCTTCTAACTCTGTCGGATGATGTGCATAATCATGAATAAAAATACATTTATCATCCTTTAACAAGATATCATTTCGTCGCTGAACACCATAAAACTGTTCTGGCATGACAAATGATTGTTGAAAAATTGTTTCCAATGCAAATTTCGCAATTTCCTGATTACGAAGTGTAAAATCCTGTACTGGCAAATTTTCTATTGATACAAATTTTTCAATGAATTCCTTGCCCAATGTTGTAAAAACACGATCCTCAGAAGGAACAATGACATTTGATTTAGTACGCGCAAATAAATCACGAAATGCACTAACTAACCCATCATGACCGCCATAATTAACAATATGATCATCATCATAATTCAACGCAATGGTACATTCTGGAGAAAAATTTTCCATAGTACCATCGCTTTCATCAATCTCCGCAACCAACCATTCTGAATCTACATTATAAGTCGATGGAGAGATCTTATTATTTTGAAAAAAACCACCTAAGACATAATCGAAAGTATATCCATTTGCTTTTAATATTTCTATACAATTTGCTGTAACCGATGTTTTCCCATGAGAACCAACTATAGCCAATAATTTTCTGTCGCTACATACACGTGCTAAAAATTCACCACGACGTAATATCGGAATATTATTTTTTATGGCCTCCTGACAAATGACATCATTATCTATATTTACCGCACTAGAGCGTACGACAATATCGCAATTTGGTGGAAATATTTTTGATGGCAAAAAAACTACTTTATTGTTAACCAATAGATCTTTTATTTTTGGATTAACAACGTCATCCCATCCGTAAACAGAATATCCGCGCATTGATAAATAAATAGCCAATGGAGCCATACCAGCACCACATATACCAAGCATACATACACGTTGTTTCATTTTCTTGCTATCTGTTCTATTATTTCAACAATTCTATTGGTTTCAGACTCCATACATTTGTGTGACTCATCACTAAAATGTGTAATCATATCTGATTTATTAGAAAAAAAGTTTACAATCAATCCGTGCAACATACACATATCTTCTTCGTGTACGACCATAGCTCCGTGCTTTTTAGCATATTGCGCATTTGCTTCCTGATGGTTGTCTGCAGCCTTAGGATATGGAACAAGTATCATTGGAAGAGAAAAATATTCAGCTTCTGCTATCGTACCAGCACCTGCACGGCATACCAATAAATCTGTCGCACTCAATAAATTCGACATATCATCACAAAATGGCAACCATACATTTTTTACACAACCACTACCGACGTTATTCTTTTTGCACATGTCATAATTGTTAGGACCACAAACGCATACAATTGAAATATCATGCGAATTGATCTGTTGAAAATTTTCATGCGCCCATCTTGTCAATGAATGCGCCCCTTGACTACCTCCTAAAATCGTCACCACACGAGAATTTGAATCCAACCCAAACATAGCCCGCGCGTCCAACGGCTGCACACGCATAATTTCACGACGCAATGGCATCCCAGCACTAATTTCTTTTTTTTGCAATCGAGGTTCGTCAAAATGAACATCCTTCGGAAGGAATACCACCTTCGCTATCCATGCTAATAATTTGATACTTTTACCGATTACACGATTCGACTCATGCAAAATCACTGGCTTTCGCAACAAAAACGCTGCTATTGCAACAGGAACATTCGTAAATCCACCGAACCCAACAACCACATCAAAATTACTTTTTCGTAGCAAATTAAAACACATCAAAATAGAACGAATTTGAGATGTAAAAAATTTTAAAATGCCAGAAAATGTTTTCAAAAACGGCCTGGCCGGCAGAACTTTATATTTTAACTGCGGATATTTCTTAATTATCAACTTATCGATTGATTTATTGCTAATCAACAATGCGCAATCATGCCCATCATTTATCAATGCCTCAGCTACAGCAATTCCTGGCGCCAAATGACCTCCTGTCCCACCACATGCTATCGCAAATTTTGTCATCGCGCAGCGATGCTGAACAATTAATACAAAAAGTCAAAACCAAACATTCCGCTAATATTTGTTATAAACATACATGCAGCACACTTAAACATGGCTGCCCGATCAGGGCTCGAACCTAAACAAACGGAGTCAGAATCCGTTGTGCTACCATTACACCATCGGGCATCTTTTGTCAAAAGTGAATCGACACCATTAGGCAAACAATATCCCTCAAAAATTCAAGAAAAAATACTTCAAACATAGCTATCTGCGAAAATCAAATCTCATCAAATTTTTATGTCGCATCTTTTAAAAATTTTTACAATGTGCAGCATAAATGTCTCAACGTGCCACAAACAACACATCGAAAACTTTTTTAGAACTGATAGACCTGTATGCGAGCAACACTAGAGAGAGAGAGAGAGAGAGAGAGAGAGAGAGAGAGAAGCAATTGATCTGTTAAGATCAGCACCTTTTGTCTCAGAAAAAGATGTATCTCCAAAAACAATAGAAAAATATATTAACAAATTAAGCAAAGAATTTGGCGCAAAATATGCCATTTTTATTTTTTATATTATAGAAAAAATCTATGATAATGCCATTTCCAATGGTCTGTATACTGGCATTAATCCATGTCACCAAATAAAAAACATCAAAAAGATTACAAATCATAGGAAAAATATTCTATTATCCATCGCAACATGGCTACTCGTTATTTTTACAACACTGTCATTGACTGCATTTGCAGCATCGAAATTCATCATTAAAGAATTTGGCAATGTAAACATCGACCAATTGCTATTACATATCCGTATGGCAGAAGGAATTAATATTGCCGACACATCAATGATAAAACGTGCTTTAAAATATGGCTCAGAATTGTTTGTAGCGGCAATTCTATTAATCATTACAACATATGCAACGTTACATCATATCAATATTAAAAACAACATTCGCAAAACATGGCGTAAAATAAAAAACATTATCTTTCATGTTAAACATTCCTTTTTTGCAAAAAACGCATTATACTGCTTGTTTTTAATCGGCGTCATTACATTCAGCCTGACGCAGGCGAACAAATTATTGCCATTTGCACAATGGGCAGCGCGAAAATCATCTCATTGGATAGAAAAAAATTATTATCAATTAGACACATCTCGTGCTACTTTCAACAAAGATCAAAAACGCAATCTCATCATGATAGTTTTAGAATCGATGGAAGATGGATTTAAAGATCCGAATATTTACGGCGTAAATCTCATTCCAGAACTCATATCATTACAATCGCAAGGGATTTGCTTTTACGGTTATAAAAAAACACCAGGCTCATCCTGCACAATAGACGGTCTGTCTGCGCACACAACTGGTATGCCGTTAGCCAATCTTGGATCATCATGGCTATGGAAAGCGAAATATAACAATTTATTAGTAAATACAACTTCTATATTCAACCTTTTGGACAGTTTAGGATATAAAACAGCATGGTTTAGCGGTGCTTCTGGAAAATTTACTGCAAAACATAATTTTTTTCATACACATGGCATGCAAGAATGTTACGACAGGGAATATTGGAAAAATTCAGGATTTCCATTGAATGGACAAAATATTGGCATTCCAGGACTTGGATATAATGATGAGTTTCTCTTTTCACGGCTGCAAGAATGGTTAACTAACAATAATAATACAAACACAAAATTTGCTATATTATTTGAAACAGCAGACACACATGGCCCACGCGGTTTTGTGTCATCAACGTACAATAATAGCAAATTCGATGACAATAGGGACAGTATACGTGCTGCATCAATAATGACATCAAATTTTATAAAATGGGCAGAACAACAACCGTGGTATAATGACACGACTATCGTGATCGTTGGAGATCACCCATGGCAAGACTGGAACACAAAATTTACGCAAAAGTACACTCGGCGCAGCAATAATCGAGAAATATTTAATCTCATTCTTAACTCGGCAATCGGAACATCAGGCGAATGTTTTGATATTCCAGGTGGATTTTCAGCAATGGACCTTGCACCGACTTATTTAAATGCAATGGGAATAAATTTTACATCCTACAATAAAAAATTTGAAAAATCATCTAGTACACGAATTGGGCTTGGACAATCATTGTTCAGTGACCAACCAACGCTCATTGCCAAAATCGGACATGAAAAGTTCATAGAAAAAATCAACAGAAAGAGCAAATTTTACCGCGAACTATTTTAATATACAAAACAGAATCAGACCAGCAATTTAATCGTCTAAATCACCAATGCATGGTATAACTTTTTGCATGTAAGATAATCAATTTGACTTTCCTATTTACTAGACCTAAGCACTAGTATTTGCACATCATAAATTAATTTTTTTAGAAAAATTTATCAAGTGCCTCTGCTAATACATAAACTAGTAAAATCAAAATATAGCTACTACTACAATTGAACAATTCTCATTCCCCATTCTG
>CAZPRW010000058.1:0-5019 GCA_964589405.1 uncultured Opitutales bacterium
CCAGTTCCAATTGCCCAAACCGGCTCATATGCTATGATTATTTTCTGTGCTTGTGCTTTGGTCAATCCATGCAATCCAGATTTTATTTGATGTGCAATAACTTCTTGTTCTTGACCTGCTTTGCGCTGTTCCAATGTTTCCCCAACACACATAATCGGTAGTAATGCATTTTCTAGTGCAAAGATTACTTTTTTATTAATAAAATCATCATCTTCATGGAAATATGATCGCCGTTCACTATGTCCAACAATGATATGCGTCACTCCTAGTTCCCTCAACATGACGGCAGAGACTTCTCCTGTATATGCCCCATTCTTGGCAGGATAAAAATTTTGTGCACCTAATGCAATTTCAGAATGTACACTCATGGCACTCCGTGCTGATGCTAACGAAGTAAACGGTGGACAAATTAATACATCAACATGTTTCAACTTTCCTATTTTATCTACTATTTCCGAGACCAGGACCTGTGCATCTGAGCTCGAAATATTCATCTTCCAATTACCAGCTATCAAATATTTTCTGTTTTGTCCCATACTATTATCTCCATCCCGTCAAAAATGACGGATCTTTATTTATCTTTTTATCCTTAAAGCTTCTACACCTGGCAATGGAGTGCCCTCCAAATACTCTAAACTGGCACCACCACCTGTGCTAACGAATGTTACTTTATCTGCAAATCCACTCTCCTTGATCGCTTTGCTAGAATCTCCACCACCGATTATTGATAATGCTGTTGATTTTGCCACTGCTTCTGCTATTGCGAATGTTCCTTTTGCAGTATCTGATATTTCAAATATTCCCATTGGCCCATTCCATAACACTGTTTTAGCATGTTGTAATTCTTTACTAAACTGCTCTATTGTTTTTGGTCCAATATCTACTCCAATACAACCATCCGGGATTTCTCCATCTACCACATTACAATCTGCAATCTCTCGTGTATCAGTATTCAATTTTGTCGTGACAACATGGTCTACTGGAACAATAAATTTCACACCCAATTTGGATGCTTTCTCTAATGCTTGTCGTGCAATCTCGATCTTATCATGTTCTACAAGACTATTACCGACATTTTTTCCCATGGCAGATAGGAATGTATATGCCATCGCACCACCGATCAACATAACATCAGATTTATCTAATAAATTGTCGATGACCTGTATCTTATCACTTACTTTTGCACCACCCAAAATCACAACAAATGGTCGTTGAGCATTTGCTACTTTTTCTCCTAAAAACGTCAGCTCACGTTCCATTAAAAACCCTGCAACACATGCATCAATAAAGTGTGTAATCCCTTCTGTTGAAGCATGTGCACGATGGGCTGATCCAAATGCATCATTGACATAGATCTCTGCCAAACTGGCCAATTTCTGTGCGAATTCTGGATCGTTATTGGTCTCTTCTTTATAAAATCTCAAATTTTCTAATAATATTACACTACCATCTGACATTTTATTTACAGCATTTTCCACTTCCTTACCGATACAATCCGCGACAAATGATACTGGCCGTCCCAAATGTTTCTCAAGTACTGTTGCGACATTTTGCAAAGAATATTTATTTACGCGTTCACCCTTTGGCCGTCCCAAATGACTCGCTAAAATTATTTTTGCTTTGTTTTGAACAAGATACTGTATAGTCGGCAATGCTGCCAAGATCCGTGCATCATCAGTTACATTCCCACGATCATCTTGTGGCACATTAAAATCTACACGAACAAACACACGGCGGCCCCGACAATCGACATCTGATAATGTTTTTATATTTTGCACAATATCCTCCACTGAGGACTCGGGATACTAGTAACGTCCAAAATTTTTGCAATAAAATGATGCATTGAAAATATTAAATATAATTATTCTATCATAATATTATGGAAAACAATCATTCCACACCACCATCACTATGGGAACAATCCACATGTGAATTGGACATTGATTATAAAATTTTTCAAACATATAAGTGTCAGTTCCACAATCTATCATCTGACCAATTTGGTGATTTTGTGATTATTAAGAGCAATGATTGGGTACAAGTTGTTGCTGAGACTATTGACCATAATATAGTACTTGTCCGGCAGTTTCGATTTGGATCCCAAGAAATATCATTAGAACTTCCTGGTGGAATTATGGACACTGATGAATCCGTTATTTCTGCTGCCCGTCGTGAATTGGTAGAAGAAACAGGATATACTGGCGACGAAGCAACTGTAATAGCAACATTGTTGCCAAACCCAGCCATTCAAACGAACCGAGTACACGTTGTTCATATAAAAAATTGTAAACGTACAAATCCTACCAATTTCGATGAATTTGAAGACCTTCAAACATTGTTATATTCACGCGAAAATCTCATTAAAGCTGTTCAAACTGGTACGATCTCTCACTGTATAACAATTGCCGCCATCACGCGATTTTTAAGTATAGTGTAGCATATTTTGTATTATCTTATGACATTGAATAGTTGCAAAAGACGCTACCACTCGATATGATGTTGTCATCCGTCAATATCATTGCGGGACAACCATCTTTCAATCAATTTGACAACAAACCACCTTCGCACTTGCCAAATCGATTGTAATCCTATGATTTTTTGCAAGAAAATATACAAATCCTATTAATTGATAACAGTGCGCATTAATGTATACTCACTGTTTTATTAGTTCTACAACTTTCTTGAAAAGAATATACATCTGTCCCACCAGTCTTACTATTAACTTATCTCAAATTATCTATAGTAGCATAGTGCACTTACATAATAGTACAGTTAATTATGTCAGATCGGATAAATATCATCAATATGTCAACTGAACATGTACACAACAAAACTGTTGATCATAAAAACACATCATCACCAAATTAGCAATTAACAAAATAGCCGCTCAAAAATAATATCAGCATGCCGGTTAACTCAGCATGCTGATTAATCATATAATACCAACGCATCGGTCAACTATGACTTACAACTTCGGCCCCATGGAAACAATGCCTGCCACCATGTACGTTTGTGCGCTACTGGACCCTTGTCTTGTGCTTTTGTCTGATCGCCAGGTTGTTGTGAACTCACTTCATCCTCCATCCCATCCTCGTCTTGTGATATTACAGACTGACGATACAGCTGACTATTCACAGTTGAATCATTGTTTTGCGCCACAACTATCTGCTGTTGCTGTTGTGATACAGGCTGTTGTTGCACTCGTCGATTCTGTTCTTGAGTAAGATAGCTTTGATAGTGCCCAGAGTAACGTGTCCCATCTTTGCCATTGGAAACTGCACTACCATCCAAATACAAAACTATAACATTTTGATCGCTCAACAAATGTCCAAGCGCGTCCTTGACCCTCATTTCATTCAAATTGTTAGCCATGACATTTGCATCTTCATTCCAAACACCTAATGCTCGAGCAACGGCACTTGCTTGATCAAGGCGTTCTTTAGGCAACACATCATCCATTCTAGCCGTTATAACGTTCAAGATCGTGTTATTTTCTTGCAATTGATCTGCTGTTATGCTTAAATCAAGGTCGCCATGTCCTATTTTATTCAGTTGACTTCGATCACGATGACAAACCAGTGTGATGCGCACAGTATGCTGACCATCCCTGTGTTGATCCGCTAGTAAAACTATCGGACGTTGTAAATATGTCGCAACCTTCATCAAACATTCTTCACTCGCCATCCAACAGTTACCATCTTCATTAATACGCGCAACTTCTCTCAATTCATTGACTAAAACTTTGTCATTTTGATCGGCCAATGTATAACCTCGCTGCAGATTCACAGCATTAAAAAAACAATTATTGTCGCACCCAGAAACATCAACTTTTGTTCTATATTTTGCAAACAATTTATTTATACCATTAACACCAAGAGCCATTTTGGGTTGCTGTGTTGTATCAGGACACGTCGCCTCACATAACCTCTCGAGACTTTCGTTGATCATTTTCCTTCTTTGTTCACATCCTTTAACAAATTCTTGATCGTCGTTTTGCGCTTTACATGCTTCATTGCGAAGTTGTTCAATATATTCTATAGCAGATAAGATCGTGTTCGATTGCTCTGTTATACATTCAACGCCTTTGTCTTTAGCTATACGCTTACATCTTCTTATGTCACTTAATATTGCATTATCGAATATTTCCAACAGCTTGTTTGCTGTATTTTTGGTTTTATCATTAGTAAACAAATTATCTGATTGTGAATTATTTTTTTTCACAAAAAAGTCCAATTGTTCAAGTGACCCGCTTTCGGGGATATATTGCTGATTTCTATCATTGCTACAAAATTTTTTGCTGCTGTTGGATATGAAGTGATCAAATTCCTGGCACACTCTTAATGGTGAGCAACCGAATGCCAGGTCAGCAGACATAAAGCTTGTATCAAACTCATCAAACGTAGCACACGTTTGTGCACACTGTCGACGACAAATATCAAGCTCTCGTAGGTTAATATCACAACCATCGCTTTGAATTTTGGACAATTTTTCGAAAAACATTTTCAAGCATTTGGACAATTCTTGTTGAAGAGATCTGCTGCTGTTGATAATAGTCTGCATTGTCACAATATCAATCTCTGGCTCCTTTCTTGTTAATAATTCTTCGTCTGATATGTAATATTCTGTCAATTGACTACTCATTAAACTTAACGCAGCACCATAATATTTTATGACGTTATTGATATAATTTATCTCTTTTATCGCATTTTGAATGTCTTGTCCGTTTAGATTTTCTTTCGCTGCCAATTTATAAAAGCTGTCACATTGGTCTTCAACTAAACCTTTTAATTTATTTAAAATATTATGCTCAATTGATCGTGCCAGTTTTATTTGTGTTTTTAATTTTTTAGCTTCACCTGATTTCAAACTACTAGATCTTAGCACTGCCTGACGAATTATATCTTGATATTGTTGAAAAATTTTGATACTAGGTCCGATATTGTCCAGCGTAAACAAATCTTGTCGTTCTGAAAACGTTTTAAACAATTTAAGACCGCTTTCTGTCAATTCATCTAATTC
>CAZPRW010000059.1:0-2600 GCA_964589405.1 uncultured Opitutales bacterium
TTCTAACAGTCCCAGAAACAATATCACCAACACGACTTTTAAAGTCATCATATAATTTTTCTCGTTCAAATGCACGTATGCGCTGCATTATTGCTTGTCTTGTCGTTTGCGCCGCAATGCGTCCAAGTAGGGCAGGGTCTATTTCTTTTTCAATGACAGAGCCAATTTCAGCATCTTCATCTAATAATAATGCTTTGCTTATATGGATCTGCGTTTTTGGATCGCTTACAGAATCTACCACTTCAAATATTGCCCATGCTTGCAGATTGCCAGTTCTAGGATTAATATCTATTCTAACATCATGTCCTGCGTTTATGCTTTTCATAGCGGCAGTACGAATAGCCTCGCTTATTGTTTCTATCATGTCGGAACGGCTGATACCCTTTTCCTTTTCCATATATTCCAACACCGACAATATTTGACTTCCTGTGCTCATGAACTTTACCTCTACGTGTTTTATAACAAAAAAAGCGGGCAGAGCCCACTTCCTCATGTAAAAAACTCAAGATGGAGCTAAAAAATCTGATCTATTGTTGTCAAGACAATATTGCACTGCTCACGAGACGACCTCAACAACCAATAATGAATAAATAATCAACTAAATACCATCATTGCACATGTTGCATTTTCTACGATATCCATCGTTGTGCTTCCCATAAAGAATCTTCTAATGATATTGTGACTAAACGATCCAATCATCAACATACCAATATTATTATTTTTGACATACTCTGTTATCGCATGTGCGATATCATCTGATGTGCTTTGCGACACAACAACATTTAATCCAGCATACCCACGCAAAATTTCTTCAGCAGATTTCATATTGTTTTTCAGAACAACATCTGGAGATACAGCTAACAAATGTATTTTACAATGTGAAAAATATGGATTGCGCTCCAAGAAATGTATTGCTTTTGTCGCACTATCTGAACCATCATATGCAATTAATATATTTTTTATTTCACGATGTTCTTGTGGCGCGATGAGACATGGATAAGTTCCAGAATTTAATATACGGTCCAATGTTTCACCTACACGCCGGCCATCTTCTTCTGATGATTCCCCACATTTTCCGAGAATAATCATATCGACTCCAATTAATGTCTTTTTGAACTCATCAAATGTGTCTAAAATCAATCCTGTACGATGATGAAATCTATAGCGCCCAGCAAGGCCAGCTTCTTCAAACAATGAAGAAAACTTTTCTCGTAAAAATTGTGCTTTTTCTTGTTCGAATGAAGCTACAGTTGATAACATTTCTTGAAATGGTTGCACACCTATACTGCCACCAAAATCTGCTATAGCCGATGCTTCAAAACTTCTCAGATCAGATGCGTACAAAATATCAACATGCGCATCCATTAATTTGGCCATATCAGCAGCATAATGAGCTGCTGACAAAGCATACAACGATCCATCTACGCACAAAACTATATTCCTCATAAGATGGTTGCTATGGTATGAAATACACCTTGCTTCAGCAAGAAGATTTTGCAAAGCCTGCATTGTTGTTTGAAATTTTACAAAAAACAAAAGAAACTCCTTGCAAGTGTGTATATACAATATATCCTCTTTTCCGAGATACATTTTATTATGAGCAACCCAGCCGGACAGACAGACAGACAGACAAATGTCAAATGTGAACTTTCACTTGGATCAAAATTTTTTGGATTTATACGACAGAATCTCACATATAAACTGACAATTGATGGTAGAACTACTAGAATTTCGGTACCGAAAAAAATTGGAGACAGAAAAGTCAAATTGGATACAAAAAACAACAAGTTGGTTATCACACAAAATGCGAAAAAAACTGAACTATTAATGAGTAATGTTTTTGATAAAAATGCAATTAACGATAACAAATCATTGAGCTCAAAATACGCAACTAAACAAATAAATCTAGCTATTTTAGCTTCTATGACCAACGAAGGTTTTGTTAAAAACAATGAAGAACTTATAAACGACGCGTGTAAAATGTTATCTCAAAATGAAGTTGCCGACATTTTCATTAAAGAACTCGAAAAGACCCACCAAGACAAACTAAATAATATGATCAAAAACGTTGCTAACATTATATCAACCGCCAACCTTGAAACGACGGCGTGCATAATTTCAGGATATTTGATAGCAAAAACAAGCAGCTCCGATAAAAAAGATTCAACATTTATGACACAATTGCAAAAACAAAATCCAGAATTAGCTAGCAAAGTCTTTGCAGAATTATTGCTATCATCACAGAACATCGGATTAGCATATTTGTGGATGTTAAATGAATCGAGACCTGAGAATTTTTCAGAAAAAATCACTTTTGACAATGTCATTGAATTATTTTCAGATCTTAAACCAAAAAGTGACTTTGCTAAGCAAACAATACGAAACTTAATTTCGACAGTATTAACAACTCAGCAAAATGACATCAGTCTTGTCGGAAAATTCATAAATGCTGCGATGCAAAAGAACATATTAAATATGGAAATAGTCACATCGGCAATAAATGAATACGAACCAAAACTCAAAGAAGAAGCAAAGAAAGAAATACTCTCCGAAATTAGTGATGAAAGCAAACAATTAGCCAAAGGTTTCAAGGATCTCAA
>CAZPRW010000059.1:2610-4992 GCA_964589405.1 uncultured Opitutales bacterium
AAAAATGCTATTATATGTGCCGATGCGAACGACTGTGAAAAATTGATTGACTCATTATTGAGACAGAAAGTATCGCGTGATACTATAATGTCTATGCTGCAAGAATACGCCAAACTAATGACCGACAAAGCATTCAAAGAATTTAAAACGTCTCTGAAAGAAAAAGTCCAAGATGAAACCCTTAGAAATTTCATCTCGAAAATGAATAAAGACGATTAACTAGAATAACGCTATTTGAATAGTATCATCATCGACACAGCATTGTTTGTTGTGTCGAATTTTTTTTGCAAAAACAGTGCCTTCTTCTTCTAATTCTTTTAAAACGGCACTGGCACGTACAATCACGTCACGTGGCATTCCCGCCAACTGTGCAACATGGATTCCATATGATTTATCAGCGGCTCCAGGAATTACTTTTCGCAAAAAAACAACATCGTTATTGCATTCAGTGATTTCCATTTGAAAATTTTTCAGACGATGCAATGTTTGCGCCAATCTTGTTAATTCATGGTAATGCGTAGCAAACAACGTTTTTGGTCCACAATCACATTTGCCGTGCAAATATTCTACAACTGCCCATGCAATACTTAGTCCGTCGTATGTGCTAGTTCCACGACCAACTTCGTCCAAAATGACAAGACTTGCGCTAGTTGCATGGTGCAAAATATTCGCTGTTTCTGACATTTCCATCATGAATGTAGAACGCCCACGAGATAAATCATCTCCAGATCCTATCCTAGAAAACACACGATCAATAATTGATAATTTACAAGAACGTGCCGGCACCCAACATCCAATATGTGCCAATATTGCTATCAGTGCAACTTGTCGAATATAAGTGGATTTTCCAGCCATATTTGGCCCGGTAATCAATGCAATTTGATTATCATCATTCTGCAAATCTACATCATTTGGAACAAACCCAGAAAACCCATTGCCAATTTGCTGCTCAACAACAGGATGCCTTCCATCCTTAATTACTAAACAATCTTCATCAACAAATTTTGGACAACAGTAATTATGCTGTTTTGCGATGATTCCCCAACCAACGTAAACATCTAATTCCGCCAATGCTTTAGCATTTTTGGCTAATGCATCAAAATTAGACAACACACGTTCTACAAGCTCGTTAAAAATCAATATTTCACGTTCAATCGCTAACGACTGTGACTGAAAAATCTCAGTCTCTTTCTTTCTCAACGCCTCTGTAATATAACGTTCACCATTTACAGTGGTTTGTCGCCTAACGTAATCATCAGGAACAAGATGTAAATTAGATTTTGTAACCTCGATAAAATACCCAAATGTATTGTTATATTTTACTTTTAGACTTTTAATACCAGTTCGCACCTGTTCAGAACATTCAAATGAATTTATCCACTCTTTAGCATTTGTTGATAAATCACGCCATTCATCCAATTGTTGATCGTATCCTGCTTTGATTGTACTACCTTCAGCGATATCTGTCGGCAAAACATCAGATAATGCCTCTTTCAGCACTGAAGATATGTCCTCACACGGCGACAACATCCCTGACAATCGTTGTAGTTCTACAACACGACTTTCCTCCAATAATTGTTTCAATGTCGGTATTTGCGATAATGTTACTTGTATTGCTCGCAACTCCCTAGGATTACGCATACGATTTTGCATACGTGTCAATATTCTGGCAATATCACTGGTCTCTTTTAATAAATTAATTACTTGCTCACGAAGAGAACACTGCTCAACAAACACACGTACCATATTCTGTCTGCTCAATATTATCGAGCGATCCAAACATGGTTCCATAAGAAACAGTTCAAGTTGTCGAGCTCCAGAAGGAGTCACTGTACCATTGATGGATTGCAATAATGATCCTGTACGTTGCCCTGTAACATTATAAAATATTTCCAGATTCCGCATGGTTGATTGATCAATCTGCATATGTTCCTGCGGACGATATAATGTTACTTTTGTTATATTTTTTGGACGTTGCCGAAAATTTTCTTCAGCATAATGAAATAAAGCGCCGGCAGGACCTAACGCAGGATAATCAGACTGATTAAATCCAAACCCATCAAAATGAAGAACATGTAACCCTTCACGCAAAATATCTGCACCATGATGTTGATCAAAATAAAAGTCTGGCAACTCTGACACCAGATGATTTGAGATTAATTCATTAAGAGATTCTTGAACATTTGTAGGCAAACGTGACCATGCTGTTTTATTATTTTCTGGAATAATTATTTCTGACGGATGAATAGCAAATGCTACTGGCAATAACTTTGTCGCATCAATATCAGTAGCTGCCTGAAAATCACCTGTCGATGCTTCTAACCATGCCATAGACAACCCATGCTTTGATATCGTCAAAGCCAACATATACTGATTTTTGAT
>CAZPRW010000060.1:0-4924 GCA_964589405.1 uncultured Opitutales bacterium
GTGTCTTTCGGATTAGGTATTGTGTCTTTCGGATCAGGTATTGTGTCTTTCGGATTAGGTATTGTGTCTTTCGGATTAGGTATTGTGTCTTTCGGATTAGGTATTGTGTCTTTCGGATCAGGTATTGTGTCTTTCGGATCAGGTTGATTGAGGTTAAGCGATTTAAGGATTGTCTCAGCAATTAAGTTTTCTATTGTCGCGTATTTATATCCAGAAAATATTTTGCCTGCCATTGAGGCGCCGACTAAGTTTTTTAGATCTCCTTTCTTTGGGTCAAATTGTGAATATTTGGCGTTGAAACCCATCATTAGAGAAAATCTTTCTACAAATTCTAATGCTGGTTGATTATCTTTTTTGCAAGATTTGATTATTAGTTGTATGGCACCTGCAAGATTGTCATTAATTTTATCAATAGTGAGGCCTGGCACTCCTCCGATCATATTGCAGCAAAAAACCGATAGTCTTGATGCTAATGTTTCAGCGTAGCGCACGTCTTGTTTTGCTTTGCCATTGTCAGTCGTAAATAAAGTATTGTCTTGAGCTTTGAACAGCACTTCTCGGATGTCATTATATGTCTTGCTGTTTCTATCGATATTGTGGTTTGCTAGTATGTTTCCAAGGTCTTCGGCAGGTTTGTCAGAATTGAAATAGCTATGCAAATGTTGCTTCAAATCATCTTTGGTTCCTTTTGGAAGATTATGTTTTGTCATTGCTTCTTCAAGCTGTTTTTCGTACTCTTTGATTTTTGGCTGCAGTTTCGATTGATACGTTTCGATTTTCTTTTCGGCTGTTTCCAAATTTTCAATAAATTCCGTGTGGATCTCTTGGGCCTGTTTTTCCGTAATCGGAAAAATCCTTGATATGTGGTCTGTGCCTGGCGATACTTTTGTCGCTATTGATCCATCATTCAATGTTACGCATTTCTTTACAGTATTCCCCAGACATAATATTGCTTTGGCATCGTGTTTGCCGTCGTGTTTATCGTCGTATTTGGTTTGGCTGAGTTTACATAGATTTGGTTGTTTTGCAGGATCAAATGTTATTTCGCTTCCTGATGACGATATTGTTGTTTTCTGTTGAGTTTTGCCTTTTTCTGCGTTTCGACCTTGTAATTCGGTTTCTGGTTTTTGTATCTTGTTAGTAGGTTGATTCATTGTTGGCGACGTTGGCGTTATATCAGGAGTCTTTTGCATAGAACCGCCCAGATCGAGTTTGGTCACATCATTTACTTTGTTGCCTTCCATGGCACGACATTTTAGTTAGAGATATCAAATATGTCAATATAAAAACATTTTATCAACAAACGGTTAAAACATTTTTCATCACATAGAAAATGTTTCTTCCATGATTTGCTATTGTATTTTTTTTCTAATTTTTCAGAATGCGTCGGCATAGAGATGTCTGAGAAAATTTTAAATGAAATACGTGATGAGATTGCAAAGTTATCTTGTCGTCCAGAAAAGAAAAATATCGGAAAAATTTTGACATTGGCGGATGGGGTAGCTCGTGTTAGTGGGTTGTCACAAGCGATGTATAATGAAATGATAGCGTTCCCGAATGATGTTTTTGGGATTGCATTGAACATTGAAGAGGATGAAGTCGGTGTTGTTTTTTTAGGAGATTCTTCACGATTGAAAGTAGGAGATGAAGCTCGTACTACAGGAAGATTGTTGTCAGTCCCAGTTGGAATGAATCTTCTAGGACGGGTTGTTGATTCCATTGGGAAACCGTTGGATGGTAGGGGAAATATTGAGTGTAAGGATTATTTTCCAGTGGAGCGTGTTGCTCCTGGTATCATGCCACGTCAGTCAGTTAATCAGCCACTGCAGACCGGTATTTTAGCAATAGATTCTATGATCCCGATTGGACGTGGGCAGCGTGAATTGATAATTGGGGATCGTGCAACAGGGAAGGGTGCCATTGCGATCGATACAATAATAAATCAAGCAAATATTAATCGTAAGGGAATAGCCAGTGGTGATCCGAATTTCCGACCAGTATATTCGATATATGTCGCGATTGGACAAAAAAATTCTACTATCGCACGGACGATACAAACACTGGAAGAACACAATGCTATGCCATATACTATTGTCGTGTCAGCACCTGCATCGACTAGTGCATCGAATCAATATATTGCCCCGTACGCAGGATGTGCAATGGGTGAATGGTTCATGCAAAATGGGATGGATGCATTGATTGTATATGATGACTTATCGAAACATGCGGTAGCATATCGTCAAATTTCATTGGTATTGAAACGTCCTGCTGGCCGTGAAGCATTTCCAGGAGATGTTTTCTATTTGCATTCTCGATTACTGGAACGTGCGGCACGATTAAGTGAGGAACATGGTGGTGGGTCGTTGACGGCATTACCATTTATTGAAACACAAGCAGGAGATGTTTCAGCATATATTCCAACGAATGTAATTTCTATAACAGATGGACAAATATTTCTCGATACGGATCTGTTCAATCGAGGGGTGCGCCCTGCGATATCTGTTGGTATATCGGTCTCTCGTGTAGGATCTGCAGCCCAAGTAAAGGGATTTAAGCAAGTCGCTGGTCAAATAAAATTGGAACTTGGTCAATATTATGAATTATCTGCTTTTGCACAATTTGGTTCTGATTTGGACGAGAAGACAAAACAGAAATTAGCACGTGGGGCACGAATAGTAGAATTGTTTAAACAACCTACATTACGTCCTAAGTCAGTAGAAGTACAAATAATGTTATTATGGGCGATGAAAAATGGATATTTTGACAGCATACCTGTTGAAAAAGTATCAGAGGCAGCAATAACATTAGAAGAATATGCAGAAGTACACGCTAAATCATTGATGGATGGCATAGCAATTAAGAATAAGTTAGAAGATTCTGATGAAGAACAATTGCATGTCATGGCGAAAGAATGGTTGCAGGCAAATGGTAAAGTGGCGGTGCAATGAAGGGTGTAAAAGAGATTCGTAGCAGAATAAAGGCTGTGCAAAACACAGCGAAAATCACGCGAGCGATGCAATTGGTAGCTTCCTCCAAAATGAAGAAAGCACAACAATTGGCAATTTCTGGTAGGCCGTATATGTTATTGCTTACGGAGATCGCAGATGAAATCGCGAAAATCGGGCCAGAACATTTAAAACATCCATTTTTCGACAATCGGGAAATTCATAATCGTGGAATATTAGTCATTGGGACGGATAAAGGATTATGTGGGTCATTGAATCAGAACATATTAAAGTTTATTAATGCCAATGTAATCGGTGGTGTTCCTGCAAAATATATTACTGTTGGAAAGAAGGCCACACAGTTATTATCCAATGCTAAAAAAAATATCACAGCACATTTCAATGTTAGTGATCGTACAGAATATCATGAATTATCCCCAATTATTGAATTTGTAAAGAATGCATATTTGGCAGGTGAAATCGATACATTGGAAGTAGTATATGCAAAATATGTCAATCCATTGGTACAAGAGCCAGAAATACAACATATTTTGCCAATGGTGGACTTCCATGCGGAATTGAATAAATTTCGTGAAATGATGCATGTGCAAGCAGTAGATATTATTGATGATGAACGGCCAACAATAATTGAGCCAGATATATCATCTGTTGTGGCGATGTTATCCCGTATGTTCCTTAGTCAAAATGTTTATCGTTTATTATTGGAAGCGAAAGCATCAGAGCATAGTGCTCGTACTATAGCGATGAAAGGAGCAACAGACAATGCAGAAGAATTGTCGAAACAATTATCATTAGAATATAATAAATTGCGACAGTCTGCAATTACGAATGAAATTATTGAAATATCAGCAGCAATACAGGGTTTATAATGAAAAATATTGGAAAAATTGTACAAATTGTCGGTGCGGTAGTGGATGTTGCATTTGACACTGATGCAGTACCAGACATTTATAATGCACTGGTAGTAAATGTCACGAGAGATGGTATAAAAGAGCGTGTGACATTAGAAGTACAACAACAATTGGGAGATGGTCGTGTTCGTACTGTTGCGATGTCAGCAACTGATGGTATGGCAAGAGGGATGTCAGTAGAAAATACTGGTCATCCTATAGAAGTGCCTGTTGGGACAGAAGTATTGGGAAGAATTTTAAATGTTACAGGAGATCCTGTTGATGGTCGTGGAGATATTCATACAGAAAAACGATATCCAATTCATCGACATGCTCCAGCATTGACAGATCAAGACACTGGGTCTCAAATTTTAGAAACAGGAATAAAGGTAATTGATTTGATCTGCCCATTTATAAAGGGGGGTAAAGTCGGAGCATTTGGTGGTGCTGGTGTTGGCAAGACAGTGGTAATTATGGAATTGATTCATAATATTGCCAATGAGCATGGTGGGTATTCTGTGTTTGCTGGTGTTGGAGAACGTTCTCGTGAAGGGAATGATTTATTCCATGAGATGTGTGAATCGAAAGTAATCAATACAGATAATATTGAAGATTCGAAGGTAGCATTGGTATTTGGACAGATGAACGAGCCGCCTGGAGCACGTATGCGTGTAGGGCTAACAGGATTGACCATAGCGGAATATTTCCGTGATGAAAAACACCAAGATGTTTTGCTGTTTATTGACAATATTTTTAGGTTCTCACAAGCGGGTTCCGAGGTATCGGCATTATTGGGACGGTCCCCATCTGCTGTAGGATATCAACCGACATTGAGCCAAGAAATGGGAGAGTTCCAAGAACGTATAGCTTCTACAAAAAATGGATCGATTACATCATTCCAAGCAGTATACGTTCCTGCAGACGATTTGACAGACCCAGCACCGGCCAATACATTTGCTCATTTGGATTCTACAATCGTTTTGGACAGAAAGATCGCATCATTAGCAATTTATCCTGCTGTTGATCCATTAGCATCAACATCAAAAGCATTATCAGCAGATATTGTTG
>CAZPRW010000061.1:0-4825 GCA_964589405.1 uncultured Opitutales bacterium
TAAATTAGTTGTTGCTATATATGAAAATGAAGAAAACCTTATAAATGAGGTTGATGATTTAATCATCGTTGCCAAATCGTATTTGGCAGAAAAAACATTCGACAGTGCCGCCAAAATTGCAAAAGAAGCAACAGTCATTGCGCCAGATAATGAAGAATTAAAGGATATTTTATGGAAAGCGTCTGTCGAAAAACATATGAATTCCAATGTTTCTCTTGTGACTTCAGATAGTAATACAAGGTTTGTACCTCCTAAAATAGATACAGAGAAAATTTTTATATCGTCACATAAAGATGATTCTGGCAAAAGCACTATAAAATCAAATAAAGATCTAAAACCATGACAATTCGCGACAAAATTGTAATAGGATTGTGTACATTTAATCGTAATGAACAGTTAAAAGAGGCACTTGATAGTCTGTCTAACATTATCCTTCCTGAGAACGCAGAATGTATATTATTATTAATAGACAACAATCCACATGGTAATGCAAAATATATTTTTGATGCATATCATGATGATTTTCCATTTAAATCATATTATGTGCACGAAGCACAGACTGGTTTATGTCATGCAAGAAATTGTTTGTTAAAACATGCATTATTGCATGAGGCTACCGCTGTTGCTATGGTAGACGATGACGAAATAGTCACACAAGAATGGTTGAGTGAGCTTTATAAAGCATATAAAGAAAATAATTGTGATGGCGTATCAGGAACTGTTTATAGATTATTACAACAAGACAGTTCCAAGTTTATAAAAACTATCTGGAAAAATTGTAAAGAAGAACGTAATAAACAAATAAAATTTCTTGGTACAGGGAATTGCATGTTCTCGTCGAATATCATTCATCCAGACCATATGGGATTACAATTTGACAATTCTTTTGGATTTTCTGGACGAGAAGATGTTGTATTTTCATTTGATGCACAATTAAAAGGTGCTAAATTTTTCTCAGCACCTGACGCTATTGTTATAGAAAAATTCCCAAAAAAACGGTGTACATTTTACTATCTTCTTCGCAGATGGATGGAAAATGGAATGTCAGATGTCGCTATTGCCAGACGGTTTAAATTTCCTCGTGCAATAAGAACGTTGAAAGAAGTAATTAGTATAATTTTGCGACCGATCGCTTGTATATTCTTTGCTCCATTTAATAAAATCAAAGCAGCTAAACATATATTGTATACTGCCGCATCGCTCGGGTGGTTATTAGGAATGTTAAATTTTAAAGCGACATTCTATGATCCTGATAAAATATCATTTTAGTAGAACAATATCGCACCGTCTATCACGTGCACCATCAGTCTTTTGACAAATTTTGCAGTCAGCCCTTGAAGATCCCAATGATGCTGTTTTTATGCGGGACTGTTCTACTCCAAGTTCCAATAAAGCGTCACGAACAGACTCTGACCGTAATTTCCCTAACCTTAAATTATATTGTTCTTTGCCAAATTTGTCACAATGTCCGACTAGTAGGACCGATACATCAGGATTTTTTGCCAAAATTTTTGAAACATCTATCATGTGTTGTTGATATGATGGCATCAATATGCTGGAGTCAAAATTGAAATAGATAGTTGATAAAACGTCTGCTTGAGTATAATTATATTCCGTCGTTTGATCATCGAAACTACGAGCGACATAATGACAATTTTCATTTAAAAAACATTCATCACTACCATCATCAGCAACAACAGTATCACTTGGTGACAATTGCACAATTTCTTTTTTTGGTGTGAATTGACATCCTGTTAATAATACCGCACAAAATAATAGCGTATATAATTTTTTAATTCCGCCTGTCATATTTTAATTAATGGTTAATTTGGTGTTAAATATGTCAATTATAAATAATATTTTATACCGCTGTTCATTGCACAAATTTCAAAGCAATGTTTTTCAAAATATTTGAGACATCGTTCGGTCGATTCATACACATTTGTAGACCATCACATAACATTACTTGTAAAGCCAGTAATTTATGCAATGGAAATTTTGCTGCCTCTTGTATCAATTTGCTCAGATACCATGGATTTTGTGAAAATACATTAAATCCACTTTTTTCAAAATTTTCCATATGATAGTATAGAGCAGCATGATCAATATCATTCTTTCTTATGCCATGAGCAGAAATATTGAATGATTTTTGCTGTATCAATGATTTCAGTTGTATTAATAAACGATTGCGAGATTGTAGTGCAGCGATTAATGGCCGTATTTCTTGTGTTCCAAATAAGTAAACATCTATCGATTTCATACAATCTGATAATTTACCACTAAAAAACAGTTCAACTGGCTCAAAAAAATTATCTGAGGCATAATCATCTACTAATAACATGACATCATCGCGTGATATTGATTGTTTGCGATTCCAAATAAATGCTGATAATTTATCTATTTCATTTTTTAATGCACGGTAATGATTTCCGCACTTATCTTGTAATAATTCTATTGCATCATCTTCGATAATAACATTATTTTCTTTTGCAAATCCTCGTATAATTGCAGCAAGGGATGTATTTTTATTTTCTTCATCAACATCAACAATATCTGCAATATTTATTAATGTTTTGAACGTACGCGTTCGTTTATCTACATTCGATGCAGAAATGATGATTTTACGTTTGAATATATTTTCTATTGCATTAAACAGTTCATCAATTGCATTTTTTTCAGCATCGGAAATTGTTCCATTCAAAAAACTTGCTGATCGTATCCATATTACATTTCTTCAGAAAATAACGATGGTGTTATTATAATATCAATGATTTTATTTATAGTTTCTAACGTTGTTTTTGATGTATGGTCGCATAAAAAAATTTCACCAATTCCAGATGATAATTGGTTGTAAATAACGCGAGCGCGACGATCTACCAAGAAATCGTCGCTTCCATAAACAAAAGTCACGCTTTTGTTCGTATTGTTCATATTATTTAGCTTCGCGCAATTCTGCTGGAGTAATAGCATTCATCTTATTTGTGATGTAATCTTTTACTTTCGCATTGGCATTATTGATCACTTTTTCAACTACTGAAGCTGGTGTATCTTTGCTAAATGTCAGGTTCTTGATTATACCATCCCCTTGTACTTCTAGATGTACACCATCTTCATCATATGGTTGAGTAAATGATGCTAGCTCTTTTTGCATAGCTTCCATGCCTTCTTTCATTTGCGTCATGCTTTGAAGCAATTTCTCCATATCTTCCATGATTTATCCTTTCTTTTTTTCATACGGTGGAACAACCACTCCACCAGAAATTATCAATTTCATGCCATCAGCGACTGACATGTCCAAATCAATGATCTTATCTTTTGGGATCATTAATAAAAATCCACTTGTAGGGTTTGGTGTAGTTGGTAAAAAAACATTGACAACAAATTGTCCTGTTTTGTCTTGAACTTCACCTTCTGCTTCGCTTGTCAAAAATGCTACAGCATAACAATCTTCTTTAGGGTACTCAATTAATACAGTTTTGCTGAATATTTCCTTATGATTTGCACCAAATGTATCAACTACTTGTTTTACACTTTTGTATACACTGCGAACAAATGGGACATGATTGATCAATCGTTCTGTCAGAACTATTGCCCATTTCCCAAGTACCAATTTTGAAACCGCCCCAATGACAATGATCGACAATATGACAAACACGATAGAAATCGTATTTACCGTCAACCAAATTAAAGTGCTGTTCCTGATGTCCAAATCCAACCAACAGAACAGAATATTGCTGGCTGGCTCACCGACATATCGTAACAATAAACAAACAACAAACAAAGTAATCCCTATAGGCAGTGTTAAAACCAACCCAGTAAAGAATGACCGTTTCAGATACCCTAACATGATATTCTACGAAGGAACGTAATTGACCATCAACAATTTGCAAGAGAAAAAATATTGACATATGCTTACGAAAGCATCAGTTCTTGACTTAAGAAGATTAGGCTATGAATAAAATAAACAACATAAATAATAACAGCACACAACTTGGCAGAATAGCAAGTGACAATGTTCAGCTCAATGAATTCAACGCATGTCATTCAAATATGAATGTTGTTGATGCAGATACTCAATTAGACAATTTGTTACATTATTTTGATAATATGTCACTTGAAAACAGAAAGCCAGAACAAAAATTTGTCACAAAGCCAACAGGAACGATTGATTCTTTTGAACATACAGCATCGAGAGAAACAACCGAATCGGCTATGAAAACATCTCGTGATTATTCTCAAAACCTTATGCAGATGGTACAGGAAGCTGCAGTACATAAAGACGTACAGATGTTAAACTTGAAGAGAACAAGAGAAGATGCACAGAATGATAGTAGTCAGCCTGATAAAAAACGATTTGCAGATTATTCGATGATTTCTAGTCAACAGTTGTCAGCAACTTCAGAATTGTATCCCAACAAAAGACATTTTGATTCTTCAGAGATTCCCAGTCAACACAGAGAAGAACCATGTGTGAAGCGGCATGCTAACTTTTCGTCAGTTAATCAATCATTATGGCATCAAACTGAATTTGACGTATTGGCACGAAAACATGAAGATTGTGTTGCGTGCACGAGGAACGAGAACGGATGTATACTTTCGTTTTCCGAAAAAAACATATCGAATTACAAAATACAGGAAATTCTTGAGGAGTTTTGTCGGTATAAAATAACAGAATTGCATTTTTCAAAAAGTTTTGATTCAATTCGACTAGAATTGACAAAATATTTAAATGCTCTGGAAAGAATATGTTTTACAGATTGCAGTGGAAAGAAACATTCTATTAATCCGGCCAATTACCTTACTAGCATTTCTGACGAAAACCATG
>CAZPRW010000062.1:0-4762 GCA_964589405.1 uncultured Opitutales bacterium
CAAATTAATGATGTTAGGATAGCGTGTATCACCACCGGACATCAAAATTCCTAAAGGAATAGCACATAATGTTTCTATCACAATGCAAATGAATTGTAGGCGTAATACTATGAACAATTGTGGGTATAAATAAGTAAGGTCATTGTTTAATATACCGATCAATGATAATATTTTATCTGGGAAAATTAATAATGGTAGGACAAGACAACTGCAAAGAATGGCTACTATCCATACCAGTTTTCGAAAAAGATCATGGATAGCAGTAAGGTCGTGTTGGCCAATAAAATTTGATGACAAAGCAGCCGATCCTTTGGTTATTCCGTCGCAAATAAAAATAAAAAAACAATATATCGTAACAGCTATTCCATGTATTGTTGCTAGATCTTTTGAAACATGGCTTAAGGCAGCGTATACCAAATACCATGCAAAAAGTTCTATGCTCTTACCAATTGCCAATGGACTGCCGATATGAATACATTGAAAAAATATTTTTTTATTAAAATGATAGTTTTTATGAGTAGAATATCGTATACGATTTTGACGGTTCCAGAATGCAGCGGCTAAAATAATTGCTTGTATTGCTTCAGAAATGACAGTAGCAATAGCAGCACCTTGACACCCCATTTTCGGAATAATATTCTTATATCCAAATACCAATAAAATGTCTAAAAATACATTTAAACAGTTTCCTACAATCACAACATGGGTGATAAAGTTGGTCTTTCCACGACCGACAAAAAATCCTGTTAATGCGGCAATCAAGCACGGCAACCAACAGAAATATGTCAGCAAACGTTGATATGGTACTCCGTCAGCTTCGTAATACGTAGGAATCAAATTAATAATATCTGAAAAATATCCTATCGGAACAAATATAATGAGAGAGATGGTGGAAAAATAAATCATTTGCCAAATTGGTGTAGCGATTTTTTCATCATGAGAACCACCATTATATTGTCCTACAAAAATTTCTGTCGTTCCTCCGATCGACATTAATAATAAAGTGAAAATCCCAGCAAGATTCCCTCCCATCATTGCTGCATTCATCGAATCGATGGAATAATACGCCAGTACGAACCTGTCGATAAGGAACATTAAATTGGTAGATAGTGATGATAATATTAACGGTAATATTACATGAAAAATGCTAGAGAACGAACTATTGATAGTCTGTTGTGAGGCAAATTTCATACTTCCATAGACGATAGTATAATAGCATCAAGCATAAGAATAAGAAATCGTCAATCGGTTTTTTTATTATAAAAATACAACTGGGAGATATTGTTTTAAAACAAATATTACGATTGATTAATTCGAATATCAATTACCTGACCAGTAAAATCGTGTAATAATGTTTGTAGTGTACGTTGCGCAACAGTATCAGGAGACAATAATGTATTTTGTGGTTCTAATCCAAATGCATTTGTTCGCATATCTGTAGCAGTCCTTTGTGGCACGATAACATTTACACGAATATTATCTCGTGCCCATTCATCAGATATTGCTTGTGCGAAATTTACTACAGCAGATTTCGTAGAAGAATATATTGCTAATTTTGCACGGCCATGAGTATAAGAACTTGATGCAAATAATAGTAAACATCCATTTGAAGATTTTAGAAATGGATATCCGCATTTGGCAACATTGATGCTGCCGATGTAGTTTGTTGCTATTATATCAGAAATTATTGTGTCGGATTGTTGTATAAAAGTACAGTTGTCCAATATCCCAGCACAATTAATAATATAATCAATATGCCCTGTTTGTTGATAAATATTTTTGAAAGCGTCAATTAGTGTTTGTGGTTGTGTTACATCCACTCCTGTCGTCCGAGAAACGCCATATGCTGCCATGCCATGTATGCGTGCTTGTTCTACAATCGCTTTTCCAATACCACGAGTCCCGCCAATGACAATAATGGTTTTGTCATGTAACAATGAAAAATCACATGTTTGTTGTTTTGTTTGTCGTATTTGAAATAATTTATCAGCAATGTCGATATCTATAGGATATGTTACTTTGATATTTGCTGTATCCCCGGCTACAACATATATTGGTGCTAGGTTGAAATAATGTACTATTCCGCAATCATCCGTAAATGTTATATCCGGACGAGAACATGCCATTTTATGTGCTTTTTTTATGATTTTAAGAGAGAACCCTTGTGGGGTCTGACCACGAAAATAATAACGTCGTTCAGGAATGTCTGTTATTATCATTTGATCATTTGCTTTGACTATTGTGTCAGAAGCAGGGATCGCTACATCAACAGCATCATTGTGTAATAACGCTTCTACGCATCGTGTGATCGTTGCTTGGTCGATCAATGGTCGTACAGCATCGTGTATCAATACATATGCGTCGTCGTCAGGAATGGACCGTATTCCAATATATGAACTTTCCTGTCGTGTTTTTCCGCCAGCGATGATTGTATGTACTTTTCTGTAATTATTCTGTCGTAATAATTCTATTGTTTTTTCTAAATCATATGGTCGTGTGACAATAATAATATCATCGATTAATGGATGATGTTCGAATGCATCAGTAGCATGTTCTAATAATGTTTTTCCAGATATTTTTAAAAATTGTTTTGGTGTTGTGCTTGCAAACCGTTCTCCACTTCCAGATGCCAATATTATCGCATATGTTTTCATTATATTTCCAACTTGCTGGCAATATAATCGATGACACGTTGACTGCCAGATTTTTCTGGATCGCCAATTATTGACGATGCTTTTTCTTCCCTAAATGGACGTAATGTATCATGTCCGTTAATGATTACTTGCGAAAATAATCGTTCTAATTCAGCATTATTATGTATTTGATAGTATGTGTCGATGATGCTCTGGCCAAATTCATTAAATGGAACTGCTTGTGAATCCCTGCGCAGGTGAAAAACCGGTTTTTTAGTCGGTAAATAATCCGCAAGAAATGAGATGCAATCAGTGATTAGGGAATCAGATGTCAAAAATAAATCGCGGTAATCAACATCAGAAAATACATTTCCATACTGTTTCCAATTATTGTAATATTCATTTACACCATCTTGCGACATCATATTTAACATGATAAGTTGTTGTTTGAATGTAGGGTGTGGCTTGAATGCCCATGTTGTTTGTGGATACATGCTAGCTAATTGTTGCAAAAATATTCCGTTTTGTTGGAATGTTGCTGTGCGATGTGTGTTATCGAATGAAAAATGTGGTGCATAAATTATTCTTAATTTATGATGTCCATCATCGTGCCAAAAATCATCGTTCGGAGGCCTGTTTGATCGATAACGATCGAGATGCAAACTACCAACAGCGATGCAATTATTAGCATGATATACTCTATTATAATCGTCTACATATGATTGATCTTCGACGAAATATGCCCACAAAAATCTATGAAATTTTTCTAAGTAATTGTAGGGGCTGTTCATCAAATGGAAACAATATGGCGTATAACATGTCAATGCATATTTGGCTGCTGTGAATACATTATGTTGAACTGGGATATCCCATGGTTCTTGAAAAAATATGATATCTGGAGAAAATACATGCCATGGGATATATTCTTTTTTATTATAATCGTATCCTACATGAACGCTATCATACTGTTGCTTGAATATGTTGAAAAGGTCGTGCATTCGGTCAATATTATCAACACTTGCAGATAATATTATATGTGGTTCAAAATGTTTATGGTTTTCAAATAAATGGTATAGGAGATCACAGTGCCATTTCTCTATGCTTGACACTAAAAAACATACTTTAAGCCTATGTGTTGTAACTTCTCGTCGCAGTTGCGTAACATGCTGTAAATAAAGATTATTGATGACGTTTTGTACATGTTTATAATGCCAGCGTTCTCGCAACGATAATCGATTAATATTTTCAAAACATTGTTGTTGTGATTTGTTATATTTCTTGTGTTGCCAATATGATAGTATTTTTTGTTTAGCAACTGTCAACCGACTGTCATTGTGCAAAAATTTATTGATATCTACCATATTGGTGTGACAGAATTTATTTTAATGAAAATATACGACAACTCATTTGAGGCAATACTAGTTTATTATCGATTACTTCATCGCGCAATCGTTTTGACATAGTAAATACACGTCGTTCATCCGCCAACATACGACAGCGACGAACATCAATGTTGTCGAAATCTATCAATGCAGTCGATGTATGTGGATTGATTGCAAATATCATCATAGGACGATCGAGTGATTTATCTGCATTGTAGACCATGGCACATGCACTGTTATTGGAAGTCAACAACCTGAAGTAAGATTTTTTTGGAGTAGATGCTAATCGTATTACTTCGCCACGTTTGGACAGTCGCAGTTTTATCAATCTGCGAAAATATTTATGTGTAGCATGATATCGTCTTAATCGATTGTAATCCAGTGCGTTAATATCTCCACGATTATATGTGTTTGAAATGCCTTGTTTTGAAAATAAGAAATCTTGACCAGCTGTCAGCATAGGAATGCCTACCGACATCATCATGATCGCAGCTGACAAGTGTGTGCGCCGACAATCATTTTCTGTCGGCGCATTACCGTTATTGTGCGGATTTTCTGTAATATTATCCACCCAGCCCCGGTCATCATGTGATGCTACATAGTTCACACTCTGACTGGGAAATGTTGATCGGAAATCAAGACTTCCGCATAAAAAAGATCTCAACCCTTCAGAGGTCCCATTGCCACGAACAGATTCTTTTACGAACTCACGATATTCATCATTCCATAATGAATATTCTGTAGTGT
>CAZPRW010000063.1:0-2383 GCA_964589405.1 uncultured Opitutales bacterium
CAAGCTGCCTTCGCCATTGGTGTTCTTTAGAATATCTACGCATTTCACCGCTACACTCTAAATTCCGCTTGCCCCTCCAGTACTCCAGCCACGCAGTTTCGAGCGCGATTCGGGGTTAAGCCCCGAGATTTGACACCCGACATACGTAGCCACCTACGCACCCTTTACGCCCAGTAAATCCGAGTAACGCTCGCAGTCTCCGTATTACCGCGGCTGCTGGCACGGAGTTAGCCACTGCTTCCTTTCAAAGTTAACTCAGGCTAGGCTATGAACCTAGCGTTTGCTCCTTAGCGACAGAGGTTTACAACCCGAAGGCCGTCATCCCTCACGCGGCGTTGCACCATCAGACTTTCGTCCATTGTGAATGATTCGAAACTGCTGCCACCCGTAGGTGTCTGGACCGTGTCTCAGTTCCAATGTGGCTGATCATCCTCTCAGACCAGCTACCCGTCTTAGCCTTGGTGAGCCATTGCCTCACCAACTAGCTGATAGGCCGCAAACCTCTCCTTTAGCGCCATCTCAAGCTTTAGTGTGTTTTTCATGCGAAAAACAACCACATTCGGTATTAATTCACCTTTCAGCGAGCTATCCCCAACTAAAGGGCAAGTTGTTTACGTGTTACGCACCCGTTTGCCACTTTCATCAACATCACTTGCGGTCAGTTGAATCTCGTTCGACTTGCATGTCTTAACCACGCCGCCAGCGTTCACTCTGAGCCAGGATCAAACTCTCCATTATTATATACACCCGATAAACGGGCGATTTTCCATTTAAAAATAGAAGAGTCCAAAATCCTGTTTTTAGATTTTTTGGACAATACTTTCAAAGTATTATAATTGACTCTTTAAGAGCCGTACAAAATCGCACAAAGTAGTACTTTCAAAGAACAAAAAATCGATATTCGCAAACTGCATTTTTCAGCAACCGACGTCAAGAGTTTTTTTTAAATTTTAATCAACTTAACGTCAACCAAAAGCAACTTAATTCTCGCTTTCACAACGATCTGGTGCAAGTTAAAATGTCAACACCAACAGTCAAGCTTTTTATTTCATTTTTTCGGATTTTTAAAAGAACCTCAGTGTCGTTTTTGGCAACTCAGCGCAAGCTAAAATCAGCCAACTTCGTGTCAACAAAATTTTTACAGATTTTTAACTTTTCCCGCAAAATTTTGCTATTCAAAGGAACACACAAGCATCTTGCTTGATGCCCGGCAAGCTAAAATCACAAAAGTTCATGTCAACACTTTTTATGCACTTTTTTCATCTTCAAAAATCAAATCTACCAAAGAACTTATCAAGCAGAACTGCCTGATGGAATCGCAAGCTAAAATCAGACATTCAGCAGTCAATATTTTTTTATAAAATTTTTGAAAAAATTTAAAAACCACAGCAATAAAGCAACATAGATGCCAGTAAATGCAAAAAAGGCGGCCGACAAGCGACCGCCAACTAACAACAAAACTTAACAAATAAATTAACGATCCCTAAGTTTCGACAACAATCTCAAAATCTCCATGTATAACCATACCAATGTCACCATTAGACCCAATGCAGCATACCAAGACATATATTTCGGCATTCCGCGATCAGCAACATGCACAATGAAATCAAAATCAATCGCCAAATATAACGCTGCAACGATAACAACGAATGCACTAAATAATATTCCACCAAGTCCTGAAGAATGAATCAATGGAACAGAAATGCTAAAAAATGACAGCACCCAGCTAACCATGTAAAACATAAAGATTCCAAACAAAGCAGACCCAACAATCATACGGAATTTATCATTAACATGAATTACTCCTGCTCTGTACAATGCTAACATTCCAAATGCCACACCAAATGTCAGTAATACTGCCTGTATAACAATCCCAGGATAAGCCATCTCAAACAATCGCGAAAGAGCACCTAAAACCAAACCTTCGCATATTGCATACAATGGAGCAACAACACCAGACCATTCTTTCTTTATGCTAGCTGCAATAACAGCAACAAATGCCAATATCGCAAACAATGTCAATTTGCCGCCCAATGACGCAACATTATTCATCGCAGATGACCACGAAAACATCGCAGATCCAAAAACAAGAGCCAACAATATTAGACATCTTTGTATCGTGCCAGTAAGCGTCGCAACATCGCCATCCGAACATGCATCAAAATTTCGCGACGATAAAATCGGATTTGAAGAACTATACCTCATAGTGCTGCAGCAGTCTAAAATCACTTTTTACGAAATCAAGTTATATTTCCGCCACTCAAATTAACACCAATAGACGAGCATGCTTGACTGAATAAAAACTATGCGCGCAACAACAATGCACAATAAAATCACATAAAATTTTATCACATACAACTTCAAGCGCTACCAATTTTCAAAA
>CAZPRW010000063.1:2483-4761 GCA_964589405.1 uncultured Opitutales bacterium
AAAGGAAATTAAGAACAAATCAAGACAGTGTGCCGACAATGCGAACAAACTTTTCTGGATCTTTAAAAAACGATGACCCTGTCACTAAAAATTTTGCACCAGAATCGATCGCCAGCTTTGCAGTTATAAAATCTATACCACCATCAACGGCGATATCATAACATAATTTCATCTTTGATCTTAAATCGACCAGCATCCGTAATTTATCACATGCTATTGGCATAAAATCTTGGCCACATTTACCCGGCTCAACACTCATAACCAATACATGATCAATCATCGACAATAGATGAACAATATTTTCAACACATGTTTTGGGATTTATCGCTATTCCAGCACGGCAACCAGCATCACGAATTTTTCGCAATGCAGACTCAATTTCTCCATCGGATTCATAATGAACAGTAATAATATCAGCACCAGCTTCAACAAAACTTTCAATAAGTCTATCCGGATACGAAACCATTAAATGAACATCTAATACAAGATCATCAATCTTTCGCAAACGTCGAACAACGCCTTGCCCAAATGTTATATTAGGAACAAACATACCGTCCATAACATCAATATGCAAATAACGCAATCCATACTGACGAACTGTATCAACACCAGACAGCAAACAACATGGATCGCATGCCAAAATTGATGGGACGATTATTGCAGACATAACACCATCAAATCACCAAACATTACACACCAATTCACAAATCTTCTTCGACAATTTATCCGCCAATTGCGGCATTATTTGATGTTGTGCCTCATGATAGTCGTCAACAGCGTAGCACTCTACCGAGCCTCTAACTTTATGATTTTTCAACAAAACACGACCATCACTATTCCTCAAAGTGCAAGATACGACCATAACCACATTGAACGATTGCGCGCGAACAGAATCACTTTCCTTCGTCGTCGCTAATGAACGATAAAAATCTGTAATCGTAATGTCCAACACTGCTGCAGAATCAGCACTATCAGCAAGGCTCAATCCAGGATATTGCGACAAATGATTACGAACACATTGTGTCAATACCGCTTGTGCTTGTGGAGCAAACGAAGAATTGCGAACAGGTGGAACGAACACTTTATTGAATACAAGATTGCCACTTGTGCCGGCTGAATAATGCATACAGCCAGAACACAACAACGCAACAACCAACAACCAACTACGCAATAATATCTTCATCGTGACACCGTATTAATATTATTCAGTAGCAACATCAATATCTTCTAGCTCAACAAATTCTTCTTGATCGTAACCATCATTTTTTGGCACAAACGTACGAGAACCAGAATCTCTAATATCACCAATATCAACAGCACCACTTTGTAATCCAAACTCTATAGAATCTTTACTATCCAACACTGCCTCATCCACCCACTCTTCATCATCCTGGCACTGATAACGGCCAAACAAGAAATCCACTGGTGTTTTACTCGGAAAGTTCCCTTTTCGAATAAATTCAATATTATTAAGAGATAAATCTGCAATGTCAGAATTTGGCAGCAAATCTGCTGCTTTTTTATACATCATGACTGCTGCACGTCGATTATTCCTTGCTTGAAAATAAAAATCACCAACAAGCATTTTTCCTTCTGCCAGTCTTCTCTTCATGGCATCATAACCAGCCTGTGCTTCTCCTGCACGTGCATGATCAGGATATAATGTCAAAAAGTCTTCATAAAAATGCATAGCTGTCTTTGTTGCACCTTGGTCATACAATGGACTTTTTATCAATTTTGAATAAATTTCTCCCAATTGAAAATATGCCTCTGGAGCATATTCAGAATAAGGATATTCATCTATCATCCGCTCAAATGCATCTATCGCATCAATTGTCTTATGTTTGCTCATTGCCAATTGACCCATATGCAACAACGCCAATGGCGCCAACTCACTATACGGCGCATTATCGACTATTTTTTTATAAAATCCAAGAGCAACAGAATAATCTCTAAATCCTGGAATTGTTCCAAAATATTTCGGACGTTCGCCGCTATGCAACAATTGTGCAATTTCATATTCCTGATGCAAAGCATCACCATAACGTGAATATTCAGGATATTTTTCAATAATAGCACTAAATGCTTTAAATGCATCATTGAATTGATTTCGCGACATACGAATCATACCAATTTGATAGTACGCTTCTGGCGCAAGTATGGTATCATCATAACGTTTTACTATTTTCCCATATTGTGATAATGCAGTTCCAACATTGCCAGCCTCTTGAGCAGCACGTGCTTCATTCATAAATACAATAGCTTCATCTGGCAATCG
>CAZPRW010000064.1:0-4737 GCA_964589405.1 uncultured Opitutales bacterium
AAATGAAATTATTAATCACTATAACAGAAGTTCTTAGTTTAGGATTTATTATAAAACATTTATTTTTGAAGAATATTTCTTACAAAAATGATGTTATTTTCATCATTTCGTTCATAGTGATTGTTGTTTCATTTTTGGCACAGAAAGGATATATATCATCATTTTTCAATAAAAAAGCGTGGAGCATATTTGGCAAATATACATTTTCATGCTATATAACGCATGGTATATTGCTACAAGCGTTAATAAATTCACTCTATGTCAGCCATAAAACATTTGTAATGCAACATCCTTTATTAAATATTTCTGCAACGTTCGCTCTCATAATTTCTATAGGAATATTTACATATCATTTTATTGAAATCCCAGCACGAAATTATCTTACAAAGACATATGGCGGCTAAATAAATAAATTTCTTATTTTGTCGGATATCAACTACTTCAAATTATAAAAACCTTGCGATGATCGGTAGATTATTGTAAAGAGTATCCCAGCATTTTAGTTGCCTCATCAATGTTTCCTGATGCAATTGATTGACGTATTCTTGAACTACTAATTCGTTCTCCTTTAAACAATGTTGGTGATACTACGTGAACAGATATATCATATTTTTCTGCACAAGTAGTTAATACATCAACATTACCAATACGGTCCTTTCCAAATCTAAAATTTTCACCAACGCAAATCCCGCGTAATATTGGAAATTTCTGTGTAAGATAATTTAAAAACATTTCTGGCGATTGTTGCGAAAACGATGTATCAAATTTTTGTACAAAAATACCATATATATCAAATTGTTTTAACAATTCATATTTTTTGGCTAATGAAACAATCATCGGTTTTGGTGCATTACGACAAATTACAAAACTAGGGTGTGGCGCAAAAGTATATATTCCACACAAGCCATTCAAATTATTGGCCTCATGAATTGCATGTTGTATCAAATTTTGGTGTCCCAAATGTACGCCATCAAACGTTCCTATAGCTAAAACAATCGGAGATACGTCATAGACCACATCGAGAGAATCGCCGTTAACTGAGATTGTTGGAATGTTTTGGGAAAGATGACAGATCGACATATTTCTTTATTCATTATTGAGAACTCTTGATGGAACTGCCTTGTGCACAGGAATTAATATATTGGAATATTCATCTCGATTCATCGATTCCAGACGTTCCAATGTGATAGCATCTTCTATTGAAAAATTTTCAATATCAGTACGGCATAATTGTGTCAAGTGAGCACCACACCCAAGTTTTTGGCCAAAATCATGTGCCAATGTCCTGACATATGTTCCCTTGCTGCAACTGACAAAAAAAGTTACTTCATCGTCATCAATACCATCAATTTCGAACGTATTAATATTAATAAATTGTGGCTCTCGATCTATTACAGTGCCGTTTCTTGCAAGTTTGTATAATTTTTGTCCATTTACTTTTTTTGCTGAAAACATTGGCGGAACTTGATATTGATCACCGATAAATGTATCGGCTAACTCCTGCAATCCGTCAAGTGTTATTTCTGGCACCTCATGTGTTTCTATAACGTTTCCTTCTGCATCATGAGAATCCGTAACAGTCCCTAACTGCATAGTACCTTCGTAACATTTTGACAGACCGATCAAATATTGCGATGCTTTTGTGGCACGACCAATAAGAAGGATTAAAAGACCAGTTGCCATTGGATCCAAAGTTCCAGCATGGCCAACCTTTTTTATGCCAAATAGTCGACGTACTTTCGCTACAACATCATGAGACGTAATACCATTTGGCTTATCAATTAATAATATACCGTTTAAATTCTCTGTCATCACAATTATTTGTTCCCGTAAAACTTTGTCACATGTCCTGCAAGTGCAGATTGAAAAATTTTATAAAAATCAGGAATAGTGGATTGAATAATAAATCCAGATGCCGCCGGATGCCCACCACCACCAAATTGACTAGCCAATATATCCATACGAATATTAGTTGATCGTGAACGCATGCTACATTTTATATATTCATCATGAATTTCTAAAAACGCACCGGCTTGTACACCATCTAAAGCACGAGTATAATCTACAAATCCTTCTGTATCAGCACGTTGAGCACCAGTATTTTTGAAATCATCAGCTGTTACAAATGAGGTACAACATAAACCATCGTTGAACACAGTAATATTTCCCAAAAAGATCATTAATAATCGATATCGTTCGATGCTATTACGTTCATATATAGCATTATAAATCTTTGAAAGATCAGCTCCTCTCTCTACCAACGATTCCGTTATTTTTAATGTGTCTTTTGTTGTTGTACTGTATGCAAACCGATTGCTATCTGTCATTATACCGAGATAAATCATTTCAGCCGCTAATTTACCATAATCTACCTTATCATTGGCTAATAACCGTGCAATGATCTCTGTTGTTGATACAGCATTCGGATCGATGAAATTATATTCACCATAATTGTTATTAGAAATATGATGATCAATGTTCAAATATGGTCGTTCGTAATTACGTGGTATAAATTTCCCAGTGCGAGCAAAATCAGAACAATCTACACAAATCAATGGTAATTTATAATTTGCTTGATCATCTTGAATTACATCACAGCCATTTAAAAATCCAGACAAAACACTACCACAGTCATCATTTTTTATAATATTACATTTAATATTATATTGTTGCAATATATGATATATTGCTAGTTGACTGCCAATACAATCGCCATCCGGCCGTACATGCCCAATGATATTATATTCACGATTTCGCAATAATAATTCCAATAACGAATAATTGTTCATATATACAACAATATGGAATGAAGACCTATAAATTATCCAAAATGTCTAAAATACGTTGTCCGCGAGAAATTGATATATCATATCGAAAATGTAACCGTGGTGAAAACTTTATTTTTACACGATCGAAAAGTCGACGACGAAGATCGGACATATGTTTCATCAAGATTTTTTGAGCATTATTTTTATCATCTTCAATTACAGAAAAATAAATATACGCATCCCTCATATCTGGTGAAACGTTGACTTCTGTGATTGATATATTTTTTGCAACATCGCGATATACTGTATGCAACAAAGTATTTATCTCATTGCATACTATCTTATTTAAACGAATAAATCGCTGTGATGTCATTTATAGTGATGGTTGAAGTTTTTGTATTTCGAAACACTCTATGATATCACCAATTTCTACAGCATCAAAACCAGAAATTACTATACCACATTCAAACCCTGCGCGAACCTCACCAACATCATCCTTTTGCCGTTTGATCGATGAGAATTTTCCTTGAAAAATAATCTCATTACGTCTGATGACACGTACGAATTTATCTCGCAATATCTTGCCTTCTGTAACCATGCATCCTGCAATGACAGAATTTTTTACATTAAATATTTGACGGACCTCCGCTGCCCCCATCTTGTTCTCATGCAATTCTGGATCCAAACATCCTGCCATCTCATCTTTTACTTTTTCAATAATTTCATAGATGATATTATGCTGTATAATTTTTACACCAAATTGTTTGGCCAATGCTTGTGCACTAGATTCTACTTTTATATTAAAAGCAACAATCGTTGCATGAGTTGTATTAGCGAGAACAATGTCGTTCTTATCAATAGCACCAACCCCGCAATCCAAAATCTCTAATCGAATCTTCTTACTTTTTATGGTCTGCAAGAAATCATTAAGCGCTTCTGCACTACCATGAACATCCGCACGTACAATAACTTTCAATACCTTCTCGTCAACAGCCGCAATAGCAGAAAATAATTCATCAACGTTGCTTATATTACGCTCTGATGTCATTCTTCCCAGCGCTGCATTTTGTGGTGCTGCAACATTTTCTTCTGCCATGCTACGTGCCATTTTTTCATTAGCGACAGAAACAAATTGACTGCCAACTTCTGGCAACCCTGACCATCCTGTAATGTTGACAGGAGTAGAAGCAGGTGCTTGTTTTATTGATTTTCCTTTGTCATCAATCAATGATTTTACCTTGCAGAAATACTTTCCACAAACTAGATAATCCCCGATCTTCAGTGTGCCATCTTGAATGATCGCACTTGCCATAGGGCCTTGTCCCTTAGCAATCTTAGATTCCAAAACAACACCTTCGCAAGCACCATCAGTATCAGCACGCAGTTCCATCATTTCTGCCTGAAGACATACTAGCTCCAAAAGAGAATCAATGTTCTGTCCTTTTAATGCAGAAATTTCTGTACACAAGGTACTACCTCCCCAGTCTTCCGATGTAATACCGCGCTGTTGCATCTGTTGTTTTACACGATCAACATTCGCACCCTTTGCATCAATTTTATTTATTGCAACAACAACTGGAATATTTGCATTCTGTGCAAATTTTAACGCTTCATCAGTTTGCGGCATGAACCCATCATCAGCTGCTACAACAAGAATACCAATATCTGTCATATTAGCACCACGTTGACGCATCTTAGAAAACGCTGCATGCCCAGGGGTGTCAATAAATGTTATTTTTTTGCCATTATGTTCGATTTGATACGCAGCAACATGTTGTGTAATGCCTCCAGCTTCTCCAGCTGCAACACGAGCATGACGAATAGTATCAAGCAATGTAGTCTTACCATGGTCAACATGTCCCAACACACACACAACCGGTGGTCGTTCAACAACATTTTGTGTATTCTTGACAATAGGTTTTTGTTTTTTCTGTGAAGATGATTGTTTTGGTGTTTTTTCTATTTCTGG
>CAZPRW010000065.1:0-4634 GCA_964589405.1 uncultured Opitutales bacterium
ACTATGTTTCAGCCACAAAAGGATACTGCAGTTTTTTATTCAATTGGGATGCATTCTGGTTGTGCTCAGGAGGTTGCTTAAGTTGCTAATAAACCAATTGCTTGTATAAATTTATTGGTTGAAGAAATTCCTTCGTATGCAGATTGTCCATTTATCGTAACAAAGGGACATGGCCAAAATATTATTTTTGATCAAAATGCCAGATGGGCATCATCATTTGAAGATGAATGTTATGATTTCGTAAAAGATTATTTGTCACGTATGTTGTCAGATTCTGTAATGGTAGTTTCTGACATCCATGCTGATGGCAATATGGTGACGTGCCATTATAGGTTATCTATTAGTTTCGATGATTTTATATATTTACGGGATGAGGGACGTATTGTTCTTCGTTGTGATTGGTCATTGTATGATTATATACGGAGATCTTCTGTCATTACACATCGTAGCATGATATCGGTCCCTGTAGATTCGCAAGATTATGGTATTATAGCAGCTGGTATGAGAACAGCATTGGAGTTGTTGGTAAACGACATCGTTGCAAAATCCAAAAATATGATCATCGCTGATCAAGCGATATATTAGCGATTGTTGATTTCTTTAGATTGTTGGATATTGCTTGTTAAAGATTAGAAGCGATTTGTTCGTATTAGAAAGATCGGTAAATATGATAGCGGTTTGACCGTCGCAGTACTGTAGATTTGTGAATGACGATTCCCGTATATGATTCATGTGATGAAAAAATATTGAAAAATATATCCAGTTTCAATTTATCATTGGGTCGTGAAAAATTTGCATGCGTATTGGAGGATGGATTATGTTGAAGTCCCACAGGATAAGAAAACAGCAGATAAGGATCCATTTTTATCGGTTCCATTCGACGATGATGAAAATTCATTGTTGATTTTTAGGAGTGATTTTTGTTTTGCGATGTTGAATAAGTTTCCGTACAATGCTGGTCATGCGATGGTTCTGCCGTATCGGCAAGTGAATGATATTCAGTTATTATCATCTGATGAACACGATGATTTGTGGAAATCTATTGTGAAGATGCAAAAAATTTTGATAGATGCATTGCATCCTGATGGTTTCAATATTGGGTTTAATATTGGGTCATCTGCTGGAGCAGGAATTGCTAGTCATTTGCACTGTCATATTGTTCCGCGATGGAATGGGGATACTAATTTTATGCCGGTAATCACTGATACGAAAGTATTGCCACAGGCTTTGCAAAAAATGGTTGCTCGTTTGCGCACTTTCATTTAAGTGATTCGATACTGTTTATTTTTGTAAAAAAGTTTTTTCATGGTCGTAAGGAGACGGCAAAGTAAGATATCTGATATTGCTTTTTATGGTGCTCGGGCAAAAGGCAATGGTAATAGTGTATTGTTGCGAACGATTGTTTCTTACTTGTTATTATTGTCATTCGCGATGCTGCTATCAATGATTTCTTTTTGGGGAAATAATTGGCTAAAAGTTCAATTCATACCTGGAAATATATCGAAATCAAAAATTGTTGCAGAGATTCCATTTGAATATGTTAGTACGATAAAGACCGACCGGTTGTATGAACAAAAAAAACATCAAACCAGTAATGTATTTAGCATTGATGAACGTAGTTATGATGGGTTCATAAGTGCTTTGAAATTATTAGATGAACAGATGGAGGTTTTTACCTATGAAAATACGTTGACAGAAGTCGGTAGGGAAGAAATTCGAGAGTTTGTTAATGAATTTACTGCATCAAATACTATTAAGTTGGAATGGCAAGATGTTGCTTTGTTGATCAGTTCATTGTCTCCAATTGAACGTGCGCAAGTATTTCAAGAATGTATTGCTGTATTGCGTGAGATTGCAAAGGATGGTGTGTTTTCTGATGAAAATTCACCTGATGGAGAATCATTGAGAACAGCGAGTTATCTTGGATTAAAACTAAAAGATGGTCATCGACGGAATATTCGTACGGTAGAGTGGGCATTGCATTATGCTCGTATGCATTTGATGTCGATGGACATTGATCATGATATTGTAACGATATTATTTAATATTTTAAAACAGGGAATAAAACAGAATCTCGTATATGACGTAGATGAAAGTAAGGCAAAATTTGATCTGTTATTGAAATCAATAAAACCTGTTAGAGTAAAGGTCAGACAAGGTGATGTTTTATTAGAGACGAACACTGCTATCAACGCAGAATCTTATGAAATATTAGCTGCCTATCAAAAAGCATTAAAGGCGTCAAATTATATCGATTTTGGTTTCAATAAAGATTTTTATCCGAAATCGTTTTTAGGTTTTGTTACATTGTTGGTAGTTGCTGTTTTTATTAAATTATTGCCGAAAAGACGACGATTGTCGCGTTCATTACTGATAAAATGCGGTATTTTGATAGTGTTTCAATTGATTGCATTAAGATTGTGTATACAAATAGGAGAGGCAGATGTTTTATCTAGGCAACATAGTATATTATGTGCGTTGCATCTTTTCCCTCCTGTTCTATGCGCATCTGGAATCGCTATGTTACTGCATGGTTCAGGATGTGCTTTTTTGGTAACATTTGTTGTGTCAGTGTTTTATACATTAATGGCATCGAAGGGTATTGAGTTTTTTACGTTATTATTGGCGATAAATTTAATCTTTTTGAAGTGTATCAAGCATGTAAATTATCGTATTAAAGTAGTGCGAGCAGGATGTGTGACTGGTGCTATAGCAGCTGTCATGATATTTGTTAAGAATTTCTTTGTCGGTGCTGCTGTTGATATAATGATTTGCCAGTCAGTATGTGCTTTATTGATGGGTGTATTGTCTGGATTGTTCACAGCAGCATTGTTTTCAATATTTGAACGGTTGTTTTCTGCATATTCCAATATTACATTATTAGAACTTACTGATTATAACCATCCTATATTAAAAAATTTGCAAATGGCAGCACCGGGAACGTATAATCATAGCCTATTGGTGTCAAACATTGCAGAACAGGTCGCGATACAGGTAAATGCCAATCCGGTATTATGTAAGACTGGTGCATTGTATCATGATATCGGAAAAATGTTGAAGGCAGAATATTTTATAGAAAATCAAAATAATCAGGTAAATTTGCATGATCAGCAAACGCCGTACATTAGTACATTAGTAATTAAAAATCATGTCAAAGATGGGGTTGATATTGCTAAAGAATACAGATTGCCACCATCGATAATTGATTTTATACAGCAACATCATGGGACAACATTGATTCATTTCTTTTATCAAAAAGCCAAAAAAGAATTGTTGGAAGAGTTTGATACCAATAATATGACACGTGAAGAAATGGATAGCTTGATTGCTAGTAGGATAGATTCTGCTGCGTTTCGATATGATGGTCCACGGCCACGGTCGAAAGAATTATTGATTGTCATGTTGGCAGATTCTATAGAGGCGGCCAGCCGGAGCATGAAACGAATCACACACCAGGCTATAGAAAATCTTGTAAACACTATTTTTGATATAAAATTGAAAGATCATCAATTAGATGAATGTCCTATAACATTCGAAGAAATACGAGATATGAAAAAAGCATTTGCATTGACTGTATTATCGATGATGCATTCTCGTATTTCCTATTCCCTAAGTAGTTCTTCTAAAGACAAAAAGTAGCAATCATGGGACGCAATGTTGATATTTTTAGTGATGTTGATGGGCTGACTTTTGAACATCGTGACATTTATAGTTTGTTTGAATGTCTTGATATGACAGAATATGCTATTGGATCCGGAGATTTGTCCGTGGTTTTCTTGAATAAAATATCGATGAAGGACCTTCATGAACAATATTTGCGAGATGATATGCTGACGGATGTAATAACATTTGATGGTGATAGCAGCATGTCATTCGCTGGTGAGATTTGTGTTAGTCCAGATTATGCAATCGTCAGTAGTCAAGAACATAATGTTACGTTTTCTGAGGAATTATCATTATATTTAGTACATGGATATTTACATTTATATGGTTTGAATGATCTTTTGCAGGAAGATATTGTGATGATGCGGTCAGCAGAAAAAAAATGTATGAACATATTGCGAGAGAAATGTTTAATGCCGAAATTTAATTATATATCGCAATAATATTGCTAAGCGTATCTATTTTGCTACCGTATTATGTTACCAATTAAGGAAAGTTATGAGTGATAGAGAGATCATTATATCTGGTGTTCATATTGATTTAACTGATGCAATAAAGTCTATGGTCAATGAGAAAGCACAGAAGTTATTTGCTCACAATAGTGCTATTATTCGTGTTAGAGTGTCATTGGAAGTATCGAAGAATAAGGTGCACCAAGATGAGTTTATTGCTCGTGGAAAGATAGAAATTGGTGGGCCAGATATAGAAGCAAGTGCAGCTACAAATGATCTATATAAGTCGATTGATGATATGATAAATAAGCTCGACAGGCAATTGGTTGATCAAAATAAGATAAATGCATCACATCGTTGATGTGGTTTGTTTAAAGTTTTATCAAAAATTTGTGGGACGATATATTTTTGTCGTCCCAAATCTTTTAATGTTGTGTCCAAGTATCATATTCTGATAAAAATGTGTCATTCGATATCGATGTCCTGATGGTATTCATCAGTCGTACCATGAATCGAGCA
>CAZPRW010000066.1:0-4574 GCA_964589405.1 uncultured Opitutales bacterium
TTAAGTCTTTCTGATTGGAGATACATGTTGTTTTTATCTGCTATGGAAAAAATAAAATGCGCCAAAGGTAAGTATGCCTATTTGCGCAATTATGCTTTGAAGGAGGCCTTAATTAAGGCTTTGCAGGCGTACAATTTCAATGTTGTTTTTAAACTTTTGAACAAAAAACAAATGCAAGAAATAGAAAGCTTTCTTGTAGAGAATAAGGCAAATGGAAATGTTCTAGGTATAGAATATAAATTATATTTTTGGGGATATTTTCATTGTAAATTAATCAACAAAATAAAAGGTTTGTATTATTATTTTAGATACAAAAACAGAATGTGCAAATGTTGAGCAAGATTTGTCATGCGTTTGTGAAAGAGTACAATATAGTATAGAGATGTACATTGTGCAAAACAGCAATGTTTGAAGATCGTTTTTAGTAGTATGAGTTGCGTTTTAACTTGTGCGAATATGAAATTTGTAATTGAGAAAAGTTAAATGTTGTCGATGGTGTTATGTAATGTACATACAATTTCTTGATCTATAGGAATCATTCCTTTTTATCGCTGGCGATGACGATATTAGATCAATTAAAAACAATGACAAAAGTCGTTGCTGACACGGGCGATTTCGAATCTATTCAGCAATTTTCTCCATCAGATGCGACAACAAATCCTTCATTGATTTTAAAAGCAGCAAAACAAGAAAAATATAAGCATTTATTGACCAAAGCTAGTAGTGGTTATAGAAAGGTTGGGGCGAGCACACCATCAGATTATCTAGTGGTATTATTCGGACTAGAGATTTTAGAACTTATTAATGGTCGTGTGTCGACAGAAGTTGATGCTAGATTATCATTTGATACAAAAAGTACTGTTAATAAGGCACGCGAATTGATGAAATTATATAATGATCATGGAATATCAAATGATCGTGTGTTGATAAAGATTGCTGCGACTTGGGAAGGAATTCAAGCAGCTAGAATATTGGAACAAGAAGGAATACATTGTAATCTGACATTGTTGTTTTCATTGTGTCAAGCGGTAGCTTGTGCTGATGCAGGAGTAAAATTGATTTCACCATTCGTAGGTCGCATTTTAGACTGGTACGTCAATCAAAATGGTCAGATTTATACTGCTGATAATGATCCAGGTGTTTTGTCGGTTAAATCGATTTTTCATTATTATAAACATTTTGGATATAATACAGAAATTATGGGTGCAAGTTTCCGTAATGTTGGCGAAATTACTGCTTTGTCCGGATGTGATTTGTTGACTATTAGTCCTGCATTATTGAAAGAACTTGATCAATGTGAAGGTGATTTACAGCGTCAGTTGGATATGTCCGATTCTAAAAAGATGAATATTCAGAAAGTACAATATAATGAATCAGATTTTAGATTTGCGTTAAATCAAGATGCTATGGCGACGGAAAAATTGTCTAGTGGAATACGGGCGTTTGTTGCTGATGCAGAGACCTTGCGATGTCTATTAAATTAATTCTATTTCTATTCGTTCTTGCAAAGAATTTTTCTTTATTGAGTGAGTATATAAGTTTCGCTGGCTGATGTAATGATAGTTGGTGAGGTAAGTTTTTTACAACGAGCAGTGTTGTTATAAAAAATAAAAAATTTTTGTCGTAGGAATATATGTAATAGGTATTTTGGTGCAAAATGAGAGAATTACACTTCAATGAAATAGCTAATTTTGTTAATCATGGAGATAGGGTAGCATTTGGTGGTTTTACCCCTGCTGGATGTCCTAAAGTTTGTGGTATGGCAGTTGCTGATAAAGCACATGAAGAACATCTTTCTGGTCGTGAATTTGGGATTCATGTCATTGCTGGTGCATCGATGGGGGATACTGTTGAAAGTGCATTGGTAAAAGAACGTGCTGTAATATCTCGTACCCCATACCAGAGCAATGCAAATATGCGGCATGCAATCAATGCTGGAGAAGTACATTATTGGGATATGCATGTTTCGCATTTTGTTCAGCAATTAAAACAAGGAATTTTGGGAAGTATTGACCTTGCCGTTATTGAGGCTGCTGATGTTACATCAAACGGTGAGATTGTGTTAACAACTGGAGTAGGGATCAGTAATGTTTTTTGTCAACTTGCGAAACATATCATTATTGAAATCAATGAGTATCATCCTGCTGCTATTCGTGGATTGCACGATATTTGCGATGTTGCATTAGCCCCAAATACATTACCAATTCCATTGACGAAGGTCAATGATCGTATTGGTACGGATGTAATAAAGGTCGATAAGAAAAAAATATTGGGTGTTGTAAGGACAAATATTCCAGATGAAGCATTTGCATTATCGTTATCTGATGATGAAACCGATGCTATCGGTGCTAATGTTGCAAAATTTCTTGCGAATGAGATAAAAAAGGGACGGTTGCCAAAAACATTTTTACCAATACAATCTGGTGTAGGAAATATTGCTAATGCTGTATTATGTGCGATGTCACAGGAATTGTATATTCCGCCATTTACGATGTTTTCTGAAGTATTGCAAGATGCTGTGATAGATGCCATGAAAGATGGTAAAATAACATATGCAAGTGCATGTGCATTAGCGGTTACAGAAGAATATTTGAAGGACATTTATAATAATTTAGATTTCTTCAAAGAACGTATTGTTTTGCGTACTGAAGAGATTACAAATCATCCTGAAATTGCTTTGCGACTTGGATTGATTGCGATTAACACGGCATTAGAAGCGGATATTATTGGTAATGTTAATAGCACCCATGTTTTAGGTAAAAATATTCTTAATGGTGTAGGTGGAGCTGCTGACTATTCAAGAAATGCGCAAATATCAATATTTACATGTAAATCTACTGCCAAAAATGGGAGCATTAGCACAATTGTTCCATTATGTAGCCACATTGACCATTCCGAACATTCTGTCAAAGTGATCATTACAGAGCAAGGTATTGCAGATTTGCGAGGGAAAGATCCATGGCAACGAGCGCATTTAATCATAGAAAATTGCGCACATCCTGCATATCGGGAGTTGTTGAGAGATTATGTAAAATTAGTCGATGGTGGGCATCAACCATTTTCTATTAAAAATGCATTTGGTATGCATCAGGCATTTGTTGAAAATGGCGATATGCGTGTGACAAAATGGACTGTGTAATTTTGCCAGAAAAACTAGCCAATAAAAGATTGACATTTGCTGTATGGTGAATAGGTATATTCGCGTAACAAAAAAGGGGATGACCTCATGGATGTTTCGGAGTATACCAACGTTGATGCTGTTTTAAAAGATGTATTTAGTCTTGGAAAAAGCGTTAGTCTTATAACGAAAATAAATGCATCAAGCATTGAAAATGTTTTTTTGAAAAAGACAATTGCTCCTGTTATTGGCAGTTTTTCTTCTGCTCTTAAGTTTGATACTGATATAGTTGGTTGCAAAGAACATGATTTGTTCGATAGGTTTATTTACAACCGTAATTCAGGGAAGATGCAACTGTCGACTGCTGTATCAGCAGGTAGCGCGCTTGTGAAATTGATAGAGGGGTGTCTTTACGCGTTTGGTATTACTTGGAATATGTTCAAACAATTCAACGCTATATTAATTGTTGTGCAGCTGTGTATTAGTGCAATTGATGTTGTAGTAAAATATTTTCTTGATCCTGTGTTTGCAGATAATGTCAGGCAACATGGTCTACGTGCATTTTTATATCCATTATTATCAGCAGTAGCATGTTCTGTCATCGGATTGTTCTGTCAGCATTATCTAGCATGGTTGGCGTTAGGGATTGGTATGTATTTTATGCAGCAGTATATAGAGAAGAAAGATTGTTGTAGAGCGATTTCAGATGTAGTATTCGATGCGCATGCATTATTAAAATTTCCATTATTGTTTACAAAAAATGCAAATTCTGGATTTAATATAGCAAGTACGACACAATGTTGCATTGGAATGTTACCTATTATTGCTAAATTAACGGTGAATGCATGTCGTTGGTTATCAAGTATTTTGGATCAGCATTTTAGCCAAGTACAACCAGTGTTAAATGCTGCTGTATAATGATACAAGTATGGTGTAGTCCAATTGATGCATAAATTCTTATAAAGACACAGCACAGGTCATTATTGGTGGTCTGAAACGCATGGAATAACGCTGATATGATTCAGCAGGAATAGTAGAGTCGGACATCGGTGATTTTGGTGCGATAGCGGTTGGTGGATAATTGTCGTTTCGTCGTTGAACGGTCGATTGCGTCGTGTAAGTATTTTATGAGGATTGTTTTTAGTTTGTTTTTGTCCAAGGTTGAATTGGTAAAAATTATAAAACCCTCATGACATTTCTCATGGGGGTTGTTTTTTTTGACTAAAAGTTTTTTATTGTCCGATTTGATACCGTACAAATCGACGAACTTTTATATTTTCACCGATTTTGGCTATGCATTGAGCAATATGTGCTTCAACAGTATGGTCCTGATCCTTTACGAATGGCTGATTTAGTAGGCAAATTTCACTGTGCCATTTTGCCAATTTACCTGCTACGATTTTTTCGATAGCGTTTGCTGGTTTGCCGGAACACTGTTCCAACGCAATCTCACGTT
>CAZPRW010000067.1:0-4485 GCA_964589405.1 uncultured Opitutales bacterium
GGATAATCGAACTCACCAGGGATAATCGAACTCACCAGGGATAATCGAACTCACCTGGGACAATCGAACTTGCCGGAGATAATCGAACTCACCAGGGATAATCGAGCTCACCTGTGATAATCGAACTCACCGGAGATAGCTAAAGTCTGCTGGTTGAGTTCGCCGCCAGTCGGTTTGAGAGATTTGGCAATTAGTATAGGAGTTTGTCTGCGTGTTGAGGAAGGAATTATGTTGTTTTTATATGAAAAATCTAATTATTATGAGTGTTGCGTTCTTTTTTGTAAGCTCAAAGAGTGCAAAAGACTGGAATATAAGAATATAAAAATGTACTGCCAGCTATATCCGACAAGGGAAAATAACAGCTGGCAGGTTACAAGTAGATGTAATTTTACTAATATAGAACCATTTTTATGACATGAACCGCCCAGATATGGAAGTGCAATCTAGTAAAGTTAGAGGCAAATTGGCATTTATCATGCATAGAAAATTTTACTGAGTGTGGGGATTTATGTTGAAATGTTGTCTGTTATCACTCATGATGAACCAATAACAACATTGAAATCCCCACCAATAAAAGATCAATGTTAGCGGATATTTTGTGTGGTTGCTTTTAAAGAATCTCCAATCGCGCGTAATAAGCCAGTAGCAGTTGCGCCAAGGTTTCCCCAAGATTGTATCTTTGATTGTATTGCCAATAATTCAGCTTGTCCAATGTCGCCTTCTTTTTCCAATTTGTTGATGGCAGAATCTAAACGGGTTTCGTTATCCGCGACACATTTTGCTAACAATTCGTAAATTTTTTCTAAAGTGAGGTTTTTTGTCGAAGCTAGTTTTTCTGTTACCATGTGTTTATGGCTAGACTAATCTTTTTATTGTGTCAACTCTATTCTTTAATTTTTAAGAATGAAAATTTAAAAAAGGATGGTATATAGAAAATTTGATTTAAATGCTTGCTTTTTGTTTTTGCAGATGTTGTATGTAATGCGAGTTGCCCGGCTAGCTCAATTGGCAGAGCAGTTGACTCTTAATCAATTGGTTCGGGGTTCGAGTCCCCGGCCGGGTACCATTGCTTTTGCTATTTCATCAATTTCGAAATGTTGTTGTATTGCATGTCGTTGGTTGCGTCGTTTTTTAATTAAGCATATTTTTAAATCATTGTTTTGCAAGCGCAGCAAAATATTGACAAATTAACAATAATATGTTACGCTTAATCTTCCAAATTATAGGCAATATGAATACAAACATTAATCAAATATCAATAGAAGAAAATACTGTTAAACAGCTATGCAATATGTTGCAGGCGAAATTTCAAAAGGATGATGGATATGATGTCGAAGGGATGGCAGATTGTGAAAAATCATTAAAACTCGTTGTCACGGCAAGGCAATGTACTGACAGTGAATTTGCTCTTACAAGTGCTGTTCCGCAACGACAATTATCATCTCGTGCAGTTACACTATCTCATGCTATTGATAATGCATCCATCATATTGAGCATAGCAGCGTTAAGTCTTCAAATTGCTATTGCTGTTTGTGGCGTGGAAGATTCATTGTCATCGAAAGATAGCACAATAGAAAACGAGCTTGGAAGTTGGATGAGTGTGATAACCATGGCGTTGGTATTACTTGCCTCTTCAAAGAATAAAGTATTAGATTATTGCAAAAAATAAAAAGTACTTAAAACATAGCATACATACTATTAACTGGTTACGCAGTCATATCGCCAATAACATTATTAACGACAATATGACTGTTCATTATTTTTTATCGATTTTCTTGATCAATCAATTGTCACATTGTTGCCCTCTTTTGCTGCAAAAGCCGATTGAAAATCAGCAATGGCGTATTTAGTTCCTGCTAATAATAAAATATCGTTATTTCGTAGTTCAATATCCGGCTTTATTTCTGTCATTTGTACATCGCCACGTTGTATTCCGATGACATTAATTCCGAACTTTTGCCGTAAATGTAAGTCAGACAATAGACGGCCAGTAAAATCTTGATCATTCCCAATACAAAAGCTTAACATGTCAAATTGGGCGTTTTTACGTCGAGGCGCATCCTCTACAGTATTTTCTGCCAATAATATTTGTTTAGCGTTATTGATTTGCTGTTGTGTTCCCAATAAAATGATGTGGTCATTTGGGAAAAATTGTGTATCTGGAGTGATTCGATATGTAGATATTCCCCCACGTGTAATCGCAATGATGTTCGTTCCAGTACGTTCTCGAAGTTTGATGTCAGACAATTGCTTTCCAATGATGTCGTGATTTGGTTTTAAAACTACTTCATGCAAAATTATTGACCATGGGGTATCCTTAGCAGCACGGGCTAATATTGATCGACGATTGATTTGATCGGATGTTTCAATTTTGTCATTAAAACTTTTTATAAATGCTAGCTCGATGCGGTTGTTTAACAATGATAGATTTTTCCAAGACATAACGCCTAAAATTATTGCAATTGTTCCAAATAGTGCGATCGGAACTCCACCAGGCAAGTATCGTGCAGCAATACCGAGAAAAATACCACTAAATAAAAATATTGCAGCAACAACCAACATAGCATGTATTACATCGAGTACTTTATTTCTTGCTAATGCACTTTGCATGCGCCTTCCAAGAGTATCATTGATTAATGCAACGAATATATGATAAACATTTTTGACTACACCTGCTAAAAATGGAATGCATAATAAAAATGCACATGACCAAATGATCAATTGCAGAAGATTCGTGCTCATTTCAAAAACGTTGTTTTGAGATGCGATTTGATGTGCACATGATGGACTTAATTTACACAGTAGCTCTTGCATTGCAATCAAACCACGTGATATCATTTTGCCGAATTCTCCGCTACGGGTAATTATAGCTAATTTTGATACCAAATACAAAGTTCCACTGAGCAAAAATATCCATAAGATCGTTGCGAGAAGTTGTTTAAAAATCAGTCGCAAAAATCCATTTTTGGAAGCATTATCTTTTATTTCCGCTATCAAATTCGTATATGCTGTACAACATTCAGAAAGGAACCGTGGTGTTCTTGATGAAAAAAATGTATAGATAGAATTCATCTTTTTTTCCAATAATGCGCAGAGCAAAATCGTTCCAAGTGCTACACCTACAGTGACAGAAATAAAGTCCTTGTGCAATACTCCTAATGAATTTCCTAATGTTGCGATGACAAAACTAAATTCTCCGATCTGTGCTTTCGAAAATGCTGCTTTGAATGCAATCTCTGGCTTTTTACCGACTAAAAATAGTGATATTGTACCGATAGATGTTTGTCCCACGAATGTTAATGTTGCGAGCAATACTATCCATGGCCATAGGTGCAGGATCGCTTTTAGATCTATCATTAATCCAATTGTCGTAAAAAAGACAGCATTAAAAACATCGCGCAATGGTTCAGTAATCTTGTCGATTTCTTCAGCCAAATGAGTCTGTGCCAATATTGATCCTGCTAAAAATGCCCCCAATGCGACGGATAATTGAAAATAATGTGCTAATAAGCAGATCGTCATCATGAACCCAATGACAGCAACTGCCAACACTTCTTTTGATGCAGATCGGAAGATTGCACGCACAAAAAATGGTGCAATCAATTTTCCTATGCAGAATACCATAACGACGAACACACCGATAATGAATGCACTTTGTCGTACTTGTGTGATATCAAACTGTCCTGTCTTGGCGATACTCGATAAAATTACTAAGAAAATTACTGCCAAAATATCTTCCAAAATCAAACATCCTACCGCGCATTGAGCATATTCTGTGTTTAATGCATTTTTGGCCTTCAATAACGGTACAGTAATCATTGTTGAGCTCATTACCAACATCGATCCAAGGAATATTCCATTCAGTCCAGACCATCCCAATAATGGTGCGATCAGATTCCCTAATATCATCATTCCTATCGTTTGTAATGTCAGCCAGAATGCTGATGGCACAAAGATTTTTCGTAGTTTTAGAAGATCAAATTCAAGTCCGATATAGAACATTAGGAAGATTACACCGAGTTCACTCAATTGTTCTATTGAATCTGCACCGTATACCCAGCTAGAAAAACAATGTGGTCCGATCAAAAATCCACCGACCATGTATCCTAATAACAGTGGTAGTCGCAAATAATGAAATAATAGTGCGAACATCCCACTAAATGCTAGTACAAGTGATAAATCTTGTAGAATAGTTACCGATTCTGGCATGTTCGCATAGACTGACCAAAGTTCTTAATTTGTAAAGCAGGATGTAAACTTATTATAAATTGTTGTGATGGAAAAATATGCGATGCCAATATCTGAATACGTTAAAGTTTGTTATTGGGACATTGAAATATTTTGCATATAAATTCTAGATGTTTTGAGTATTGAGAAATTGCGGTAATGTTGTTATGCTGTGTTTTAAAGCTGACTTCAATCTGGTGCGCGACTTCAATCTGGTGCGCGACTTCAATCTGGTGCGCGACTTCAATCTGGTGCGCG